>NZ_JAUSKL010000029.1 GCF_030646925.1 Candidatus Binatus sp.
ATCGATCATTTCGGCGCGTCAGGCGAACTTCGCCGCCGCAGCCACGCCATCACGCACATTCATCGCCTCGAAGCAGAACGCGCCGGCCGCATGATCGAGTTCGGCAAGATGAGCCCGGGCGAACGGCCCGAATCGCGCGCGTTCTTCCAGACCCACGGCTTTCCGATCGACCTGTTCTCGCCGGCCGGGATGCGGCCGATGTGGATGGGCACCGGGATGTACGGGCCGGTGACGAATCCCGACCGCTACATCAACGATGGCGACCTGATCAAGGTGGGCGATCGCGAGTTCGAAGTGATCTGGACGCCGGGGCATTCGCCGGGCCACAACGTGATCTATCTGCGCAAGGAAAAAGTGATGATCGTCGGCGATCATCTGCTGCCTAAAATTACGCCACACGTGGGCATCTATCCCGACAATGTGGGCGGCAATCCGCTCGGCGATTTTATCAACTCGCAGATGAAGGTGCAGAAGTTCGACGTCGAGCTGGTATTGCCGGCGCACGGCGGCATCTTTCACGATCACCGCCATCGCGCGAATCAATTGATCGAGCATCATCGCTATCGCGAAGCCGAGATGCTTGATTTAACTCGCAAACATCCGCAGACCGCATTCGAGGTTGCGCAGCAAGTGTTTGGCGGCGAGGAACGGCCGATCTTCCACGTGATGGCGGCGACGTTCGAAACCCTTGCCCATCTGGAACTTGCCTGTTTCGAAGGCCGCGCCCGAAAATCGGAAAGAGGCGAACAAATCGTGTTCCAGGCGTTATGAGCAGATTACGGGGGGTTTGCTAATTTTTTCATTAGGTGTATTTTGACGCTGCCTTTAGCAATGGCGGCGGTTAACCTTGTTAGCGGTTAGGGGAGGGGTCCCTAGATTGAAGGAGAAAGCCATGAAACGGATGATCGGATTGACGCTGGCTACCGGGCTGGCATTGTTGGTCGCCGGTTGCGCAAGTCAGGGGGGCGGCGAGCCGTTCCCGTCTGGCCCAGGCCAAACGTCGTCGGCTGCGGTGCGCAGCGGCGGCGCGCCGGCGGCAACCAGAAATTTCAATTTGGCCGTAAAGTGCCCGGGAGTGCACTGGGAGAAGACTCACGGCTGGTCAGAGCAGCAGATTATGCAACAGCAGTCGATCGACTCGTCCGAGATCGCTGCTTGCGAACAGTGGGTTGCAGCTCAGCCTAAGGGGTACGTGCCTCCACCGCCTCAGGGAGTAGCGCCGGCTGGTGGCAAGGCTCCCGCAGCGGCGCCTAGCCCTGGTGCGGGCGGCTCACAGTCTTAATCGGCAGGTGGCGTTCCGGCAATTCCGCAGCACCTACGATTGATCTTGAATGAATACGGCGCGGTGTCCGAAGTGGGCCACCGCGCCGTTTGTTTCATCCTAAGTTAGGATTTAGTACCGCTCAGCTCGCGCGCGCGGCACGCTTGCCGTCGCGACGCGCAGGAGCGCTGATACGTCCGCTGCGCACTACCGGCGAGCGCCGCGCCAAGCGCCGCGAGGTATTGCCTGCAATCTGCTGGCTGCGCCAATCGCGCAAACCGCGTCGTAAAAACTGCGGCTCGATACCCAGCGTCTCGCACACCGTCTCGAACGAGAACGGGCCTTCGCCGCCTTCGCCGCAGAGCCACTGCTCGGCTTCGTTGAAGAGCCGCTTGCGCGTGCCGTTCTGCGCGTCGGAATTGTTCTGAAAGCAGCGCAGCGCATCCTCGAGGATCGCCATCATCAGCTTTTTGACCGGCCGGATTGCGCTATCGTCGCGGCGGCTATCGTAAAACTGCTCGGGTGTCAGAACGTCCGGTACGAATAGATTGCCGATTGCCGTGTTTTCCCATTCCATTGTCTTTTCCCTTAGCCTGCTCCGCCTCCGCGTCCGCGGATTGGCAGCGCTCGAGTGTCGGAGTCGCGTGTTCTTTGCTCTGGCCGAAAAGGCAGCAAGTGCTATGCCATCAGCGCGCTTCTTCGAGAATTGTCGATTAAGTAGGTATATCAATGCGGCGATTGCATAAATGACAATCGATTGCAGGCAAATGAAGGTTTCGTGTTCCTCTCATTTCGCGAATTTGACGCATTATGCGAATGATTTCTGCACCCGCCCACTGCCTCAATTGCCACAGCGGTGACCATTCTGACACATCGAATGACAATTTTTCGTCACTTGTTCGTCGCACGTGCAGCATGACGAACCAGCATCATCACGACGATTCAATCGTAGGTGGATTCACCGAGAAGCGCCACGCCAGTGCCTACTGCATGGTGTCGGGGCCCTCGTTCGGACCCGCCGGTCCTCTCTTCCGCTCCTCAAGCTTGAACGTCAGCACGTCGAGCAGGCAATCGACCCGATCGGCCATCGCCTCGAGCAAAGTCTGTTTCTCGAGCGGCGAGACGTCGAGATGGAAGCAAAGGAAATTGATTAATTCGGCGCCGCGAAGTCCGCGCTGCTCAACCAGCGTGCGCCACGCCTCCAGCGCAGGCTCGCCGAGATAGCTAAACAGCATCTCGCGCAGACCGTCCATCGTTTCGGCGTCGCAATCGAGCGCGCCGCGGCGCACCGGACGCCATTCAACCTCGGCCTGCCGATACGGACGGTCGCGAATCTCGCGCACGATCCGAAATTCGCTCCCGCCTTCGAGCACCATGTTATAGCGGCCGTCGGGCAGCTTCACCAATCCGCCGATTCGTCCAGCGCATCCGATTTCGAACAGATCGGGGAACGCGTGATAATCCTGCTGCCATTCGCCTTTCAGCAGCATCATGCCGATCAAGCGATGCGACTGCGAAACGTCGGCGACCATCTCGCGATAGCGCGGTTCGAAGATGTGCAGCGGCACGCTGACGCCGGGAAACAGCACCAGGTTGGGCAACGGGAAAATCGGAATGATGGTGGGTAAGTCAGCCATGCGAGGAAATGCCGCTGCGATCAGGTTAGGGCCGTTCGGGATTGCGGTCAAGGAAACTGAAAGTAGCGGCGGGGATTAACTGAATTTCAGGACAGATTGCCGCGATCGCCAAGACTGCGGGCGCGTCGATTTGCTATGGTCGCATTGTCTTTGGATAAGTGTCCGGCGTGGATCGAATTCTGGACCGAACCGAAACTCGTTTGCATCGCATACGGCGAGGAGGACCGCGATGGGTAAAGTCGTCGCCGCGATTTTCACGACGCACGTGCCGCGACTGATGATCCTCGATCCGGCCGCGCGCAAGGCGTACATGGGCCGCCACGTGACGACCTTCTACGACGCGATGCCGTCTCTCGAGCGCGAGCGCCTGCGCGATCTCGACTTCGACACCTTCGTGCTGATCGATACGCACTGGTTCACGACGATCGAGTACGTGCTGAACGCCCACGAGCGTCTCTCGGGCGTGTACACGTCCGACGAATTGCCCGCGATGCTGCATGATCATCACTACGACTTTCCCGGCGATTCCGATCTCGCACGCGGCATCGAGGACGAGGCGCGGGAGCGCGGAATTCGCGCGCTGGCCGCGGCGCATCGCAATTTGCCGCTGCATTATCCGACGCTCAACGTGATGCACTATCTCAATCCGGGCGCGCGCCGCCGCGTGCTTTCGATCGGCGTATGCCAGACTGCATCAGTCAAAAACGATCTCTTGTTTGGCGCGGCGATCGGGCAGGCAATCTGGAAATCGACACGGCGCGTGGTGCTGGTCGCGTCGGGCGGACTGTCGCATCGATTCTGGGATTACGATCATATCCTTGAACACGCGTCAGCCTCGCCCGACGACATCACCTCGACCGCGAATCGCCTGTACGACGAACGAATCATGGATTGGTTTCGCGCCGGCCACCACGCCGAAGTGATCGCGGCGGCCGACGATTATCGCGCGCACTGCTCGCCCGAGGGGCGCTTCTCGCACTATCTGATCGTGGCGGGCGCGATGGGCGCGGATCGATGGAACTGGCGCGGCGAACAATTCGGCCAGTACGAAGCCGCGCTGGGCACCGGGCAGGCGATTTTCTTTTTTCAGCCGCGCGTCGGCGACGTCGTGGAAACGATCAGGAAGGTGGCCTGAGATGGGCGCACGGTCGGGCAACAACTATCTTTCGGCGCTTAAAAAACTTGGGTCCGAAATCTGGCTCTGCGGGGTTCGCGCCGGCGACGTGACGTCGCATCCCGCGTTCGCGAATTGCGCGCGCTCGGTCGCTTCGCTCTACGACATGCAGATGGAGCATCCCGAGGCGATGACGTTTCGTACCGACGACGGCGGCCGCGCCGGCATGTCGTTCATCATCCCGAAGAGCATCGACGACGTTCGCAAGCGCACGCGCATGATGAAGGCGTGGGCGGACTTCGGTTGCGGGATGCTCGGACGGACGCCGGACTATCTGAACGTGAGCATCGCGGCGATGGCGGCGGCGCGCGATTTTTTTGCCGACAGCGACAAACGTTTCGGCGACAACATCTGGAATTATTACCTCGAGGCGCGCCATCACGATTGGTGCGCCACGCATACGCTGGTCAATCCGCGCGCCAGCCGCGCCGCCGGATGGAGCGGGCAGACCGACGCGGACCTCGCGCTCAAGCTGGTCGATAAGACCGACGCGGGCATCGTCGTGAATGGATGCCGCATGCTCGCGACGCTCGCGCCGCTCTCGGAGGAACTGCTGGTGTTTCCTTCGACGGTGCTGAAGGCCGAGCCCGCGGCGGAGCCGTTCGCGCTGTCATTCGCGATTCCCTGCAACGCGAAAGGCCTCAAGTTTCTGTGCCGCGATACCTACGATCTCGGCCGCTCGCGATTCGACCATCCTCTCTCATCGCGCTTCGACGAAATGGACGCGGTCGTCATCTTCGACAACGTAATCGTGCCGTGGGAGCGCGTGTTCCTGTGCGGCGACGTCGCGCGCTGCAACTCGCTCTACGCAGCGACCAGCGCGGTCGTGCACATGATGCATCAGGTGGTCGTGAAAAATATCGCGAAGAGCGAATTTCTGCTGGGGCTCGCCGCGCGTATCGCGGAGGCGAGCGACGCGATGCCCTTGCAGCACGTGCGCGAGCGCCTCGCCGAGATGATCACCACGACCGAAACGATGAAGGCGTGCCTGCGCGCTGCAGAGGCCGACGCGGCAGCCGATAAATGGGGCGTCTTCGTGCCGGCGCGGCCGCCGCTCGACACCGCGCGCAATCTTTTTCCGCGGCTCTATCCGCGGATGGTCGAAATCATCCAACTGAATAGTTCGAGCTCGCTGATGGCGACGCCGTCCGCCGCCGATTTCGCCAACGCCGGCGAGTTGCCCGATCTCGAGCGCTACTTCGCCGCCACGGATACTCCAGCGCACGAACGCGTCGCGCTTTACCGCCTCGCGTGGGACGTCGCGTGCTCGAGTTTCGGCGGACGCCAGGTGCTCTACGAGCGATTCTTCTTTGGCGATCCGGTGCGGATGGCGAGTGCGCTGGTGGATAACACCGACTTGAAGCCGCTGGTCGATCGCGTGAAAGCTTTTCTGAAACGCCCCGACTAGTTCGCCCGCATCGCGAGCATTCGCGCCGCTTCGGCGTGAGCGATACGATCGGCGTCGGGTCCACACCGATGAGTCCCGACGCATCGCCGCAAAATCTCCCGCACGTCGTCATCATCGGCGGCGGATTCGGCGGTATCGCCGCCGCCCGCGCGTTCCGCAACCAGCCAGTCCGCCTGACGCTGATCGATCGCCGCAATCATCATCTATTCCAGCCGCTGCTCTACCAGGTCGCGACCGCGGCGCTGAACCCGAGCGATATCGCGTCGCCGATTCGTCGCATTCTCCGCCGCCAGAAGAATGCGAGCGTGATCCTTGGCGAGGCCGTCTCGATCGATCGCGACCGTAAGATCGTGCATCTCGCCGACGCGGAAGTCGCGTACGACTACCTGATCGTCGCGACCGGCGCGACTCATTCGTACTTCGGGCACGACGAGTGGAGTGAAGCGGCGCCGGCCCTCAAGACGCTCGAGGATGCGGTCGAAATTCGCCGCCGCGTGCTCGTTGCATACGAAGCCGCCGAGCGGGAGGTCGATGACGGCGAAGTGCGCGGCTGGCTGACGTTCGTGATTGTCGGCGCCGGTCCGACTGGCGTCGAGATGGCGGGCGCGCTCGCCGAAATTTCGCGGCGCGTGCTCGAGCGCGACTTCCGCAAGATCGATCCCGGCCGCGCACGGATCATCCTGATCGAAGCGGGACCGCGCGTGCTGCCTGCGATGTCGCCGCATTCGTCCGAGCGCGCGCTCGCGCAACTGCAACATCTCGGCGTCGAGGTAATCCTGAACTCTGCGGTGAGTCACATCGACGATCGCGCCGTCGTCCACGCGCTCGGACGAATCGAGACGCGCACCGCGATCTGGGCCGCGGGCGTAGCCGCCTCTCCGCTCGGCAAAACACTCGGCGTGGAAACTGATCGCGCAGGCCGCGTGCTCGTCAATCAGGATTTGTCCGTGCCTCAAGCCGACGGTGTATTCGTGATCGGCGATCTCGCCTCGATCAAATCGGACGGCAAGCCGGTGCCGGGACTCTCGCCGGCTGCGATACAGGAAGGCCGGCACGCCGCGAGAAACATTGTGCATCTCATTCGCGGAGAAGCAACCGAGCCGTTTCGCTACTGGGATAAGGGCACGCTCGCGACGATCGGGCGCGCGGCCGCAGTCGCCGACATCGGCAGGATGCGCATCAGCGGACTTATCGCGTGGCTGATGTGGCTCTTCGTGCACATCTTTTTTCTGATTGGATTTCGCAACCGCTTCCTGGTCATCAGCGAATGGGCCTGGATGTATCTGCGCAACGATCGCGGCGCGCGGCTGATCACCGGCGACGTCGAGCCGCTGCTCGAACGCGGCAAGCGCCTCGAAGATCGCAACCGGATGCTCTCGCCGTAACGGCGCTCTTCCCTTCTCGCGTTTCCAAATCCCCTTCCCAACCGGCGGGCGCGCGTGGATTATCGATCTGCGGCCGCCGGTCGCTAACTCGCCGATTCCGAGGAGCCTTCGCGATGCCGAACAGCAATCGATGGACCGCAGACGACCTGCCCGATCTCTCGGGCAAGGTGATCATCGTTACCGGTGGCAATAGCGGAATCGGCTATGAAGCCGCACTCCAGTTTGCGCGCAAGCGAGCGCGCGTCGTGCTCGGATGCCGCGATCTCGGCAAGGCGCGCGCCGCCGTCGAGCAGATCAAGGCCGCGTCGCCCGACGCCAGCATCGACTCGATGCAACTCGATCTCGCCAATCTCGCGTCCGTCCGCGGCTTCGCCGACGCCTTCCATCTCCAGCATCGCGCGCTCGACGTGCTATGCAACAACGCCGGCGTGATGGCGCTGCCCTATCGCCAGACCGCCGACGGATTCGAGATGCAGTTCGGCACCAATCATCTCGGCCATTTCGCGCTCACCGGTCTGCTGCTCGATCTGATCCTCGCGACCGAAAATTCGCGCGTCGTCAATGTGAGCAGTGGTATGCATCGTCTCGGCCGTATCCGCTTCGACGACCTGCAATGGAAAACCGGCTATCGCAAATGGTTCGCCTACGGGCAGAGCAAGCTCGCCAATCTGCTGTTCACCTTCGAACTCCAGCGCCGCCTCGAGGCCGCCGGCTCAAAGACGATCAGCGTCGCGTGTCATCCCGGCTACGCGGCGACCAACCTGCAGGCGGCGGGACCGAAGATGCAGGGTTCGTCGTTGATGGAATCTTTGGTAGGAGTCGGCAACCGGCTGTTTTCGCAGAGCGCTGCGATGGGCGCGTTGCCGACTCTCTACGCGGCCGCGTCGTCCGACGCTCGCGGCGGCGATTATATCGGTCCCGATGGATTCAGCGAGATGTGGGGCGCGCCGACGAAGGTCGAATGCACCGCCGCGGCGCGCGATACGGCGACTGCCGCGCGTCTATGGCAAGTCTCGGAGGATCTCGCCAAAGTTCGTTTCGATTTTTCCGCCCGATCGCAGCCCGGCGCGACCGCCTGACTGAATCGCCCGCTCCGCGCTGACATGATTCGCCGGCGGCGGGCTGGTTCGGTCCGCCCCTCTCAAGCTGACAAGCGCGGGGCTTGACTTCAGCCGGCGACTTTCGTAAAAACCTGACCAGAGTCAAAAACGAGCACAATCAGTTCGTGCTCGCACCCGGATGGAAATCAATCGCTTGCTTTCAACTGACGATCAGAATTCACGCGTCGCCGCGAATTGCACCCCCAGCCGCAGCGAGCGCAGCAAGCGCGACAAGCTCGCCCGCATCAAACGCGCCGCCCGCAAGCTGTTTGCCCGGCGCGGCTTCGTGGCCACCACCACCCGCGAGATCGCAGAGGCCGCCGATATCGGCGCAGGCACCCTCTTTCTCTACGTCGGCAGCAAGCAGGACCTGCTGGTCCTGATTTTCCGCGAAGACATGGAGCGCGTGGTGCGCGAAGCTTTCGCCACCATGCCGAAGCGCGCGCTCCGCGATCAAATTCTGCATGTCTTCGATGCGATGATTGCGTATCACGAGCTCGACCTGGGTCTCGCCCGCGTTTTCGTCAAGGAACTGCCGTTCGTCGAAGATCGCCGCCATGGCGTCGCCGAGTTCATGTCGATGCTGTTCGCAGGCCTGGCTGATCTGATCGAGCAGGCCAAGTCTCGCCGCGAACTTAAAATCGAGGTGCCCGCGCGAGGCTTGGCGCGCAACCTGTTTGCTCTCTACTTCGCCGAATTGCAGCGATGGCTCGGCAGCGGTCCGGTTTCGCCGGCAAGACGCGACGAATCGATTCGCGCCGCCGTCGAGCTTCAACTGAGCGGCCTTAGCGAAGTCGCTTCCACAAGGGCGCCTTTGCGCCGCCGTCCGATTCTTCACCGCCGATCATTTCGGCAAGCGAGCCCGAAAAAAGGAGAAGACTAATGGGCGCACGAACCGGAAAAGAATTCCTCGCCGGCCTCGCCAAGCCGCGCGACATCTGGGTCGGGAACGACAAGGTCGAGCACGTCGCGTCGCATCCGGCATTCGCCGGCGCCGCCGCCACCCTCGCCCAAATCTTCGATCTCCAGCACGCGGCGCGCGAAGTGTGCCTGATGCCCGATCCCGAGACCGGCGAACCGATCAACATGAGCCATATGATTCCCCGCTCGAAAGCGGACCTCGATCGGCGTCATCGATGCCTGCAGACGATCGCGGAATTCACGGTGGGCCTGATGGGCCGCACGCCGGATTACATGAATGTCACTTACGCGGGCTTCGCGGGACGCGCCGACGAATGGGCAATGAATGGCAACGAAAATGGCGCGGCCAACCTCGTCGCCTATCAGAAGTTCCTCGCCCGCCACGATATCTCGCTCACGCACACCATCGTCCAGCCGACGATCGATAAGGCGCTCGGCGACGCGCCCGCCGCGGGCAACGACGTCGCCCTGCACAAAATCGCCGACACCGCGCATGGTATCGTCGTGCGCGGGGCGCGAATCCTCGCGACGCTCGCGCCGTTCGCCGATGAGATCGCGGTGTATCCCGCGATGCCGCTGCCGGAGGGCGCCGACGCCTACGCGCTTTCCTTTTGTATTCCGATGGGCACGCCGGGGCTCAAGTTTCTCTGCCGCGACAGTTGTTCGCTCAAATCGAGCCATTTCGATCATCCGCTCTCGAGCCGCTTCGACGAGCAGGACGCTTTCGTGATCTTCGACGACGTCGAAGTGCCGCGCGATCGAGTTTTCATCAACGCCAATCGCGACGCGTACAACACCGTGATGACCACCGGCTGGTACCCGAACGTCATGCAGCAGACGATGATTCGCGCGCAGACCAAGCTCGAATTCGCCTGGGGCCTCGCGAGCCGCATGACCGAGGTGATCAACGACGCGTCGCCCGCGGCGAAGCAGATGCTCGGCGAAATCTGGACCTATGCGGAACTCACGCGCGGAGCGATTCGGGCGGCCGAAGCCGACGCTTTCGAATATGGCAGCGGCGTGTGGTTTCCAAATGGCGGCCCGCTCGCCGCTCTGCGTGCGATTCTGCCGACGTGGTTTCCGCGCGTCGGCGAAATCATCACGCTGCTCGGCTCGCACAATCTGCTGGCGGCGCCGACCGAGGCGCAACTGCGCGACCCGTCGCTCCGTCCGCTTATCGACCGATATCTCCGCGGCGCGAAGGACATCCGGTCTGACGAGCGCGCCCGAATCTTCCGCCTGGCCTGGGATTTCGTCGGCAGCGCGCTCGCCAGCCGCAACGAGTTGTACGAGCGATTCTATCTCGCGTCCGGCGCTCGCAATTACCTGTTGGCGAACGCGATCGCGTCAAAGGATCGCGCGCGGCAACTGGTCGATGGCATCCTGAACGAGCATCGCGGCGCGCCCGCCGAACAATCCGATGAACGCCATCAAAAGCTCAACCTCGTTATCGAGAGCTTGAGGTAAGGAACATCCGAGTGCTAGCAACTGACTAATCGGGAGATAGCCAATGAATGTACTTAGCGGAAAGAGAGAAGAGTGGCGGCGAGTCCTGCACGAGGGTCAGCCCAAGTGGGTGCGGTCCCTCGGCGACCGGCTGGTCTTCGGCGATGGCAGGCATATCGCGGAAGCCGAGGCGACCTATCTGCCGCCATGCGATCCGACCAAGATTTTGTGCATCCACCTCAACTACGAATCGCGCCGGGTCGAATTCAGGGCGCCGAAGCTCGAAACGCCAACCTATTTCCAGAAGCCGGTCACGGCGCTGAATTCGCATCGCGGCACCGTTTGCCGTCCGGCCGGCCACAAATACCTCAACTATGAAGGCGAGGTCGGCGTGATCATCGGCAAACCGATGCGCAACGTCGGCCGCGAAGAAACCTGGGACTATATCGCCGGCTTTGCGCCCGCCAACGACGTCGGATGCCAGGACTATCGCGAGACTGACGCCGGCTCGATGCTGCGCGTGAAGGGCATGGACGGCTTTTGCCCGATCGGGCCGGGAATAGTCAGCGGCGTGGACATCCGCGAATCAACGCTGCGCACCTATATCAACGGCAAGGTGGTGCAGGAAGGCGCGATCGCCGAAATGATCTTCCCTATCGACTATATCCTCGCCGATCTCTGCCGATTCATTACCTTGCTGCCCGGCGACATTATACTTTCGGGCACGCCGAAAAATTCGCGGCCGATGAATATCGGCGATACGGTCGAGGTCGAGGTCAGTGGCATCGGACGGTTATCCAATCGCGTCGCCGAGGCGCCCCCGGCCGCGCACAAGATTGGCCATCAACCCACCGATACCGAGGCGGTTCGCCGCGTGGCGCTTGGCTCCGATTCGCGGCTCGAGGCGAGATAGCCATTGCGCAATCTCGAATACACACTGACTATTTGACTGACTAATACGATTGCTCGCGATGTAGGTATCAACTGGCTAATCCATTCTTGAAAAAAGAGCGCCATCTCTGGAGGAAAATATGATTCAGGTTACAGAGTTAGGCTACATGGGAATCGCGGTGAAAAACCCCGACGACTGGAAGCAGTTCGCTACCGAGATCGTCGGCATGGAACTGGTCAACGAAGGAGAGCGCGATCGATGCTACCTCAGAATGGATTACTGGCATCATCGGCTGGTGCTTCAGGCGGGAAACAGCGACGATCTCGAGTATCTCGGCTTCCGCGTCGCCGGCGCCGACGAGTTCGAGCAGATGCAGCGCCAACTCTCCGAGGCCGGACTCAAGGTTCGCCTCGGATCAGAGGAAGAGGCGGAAGAGCGCCGCGTTCTGCAGGTGATGAAGCTGCAGGACCCGGATGGCACGCCGATCGAGATTTTTCACGGCCCCGAGGTTCAATTCAAGAAACCGTTCCACGCGGGACGCGCGATGCACGGGCGATTCAAGACCGGCGCCGGCGGCCTCGGTCATTGCATCGTGCGGCAGAAGGACGTCGAGGCTGCGTTTCGCTTCTACTCGCTGCTCGGGATGCGCGGCGGTGTCGAATATAAAATCCGCTTCGGCAAGCACGTCGTGGAGCCGGTCTTCATGCATTGCAACGAGCGCGATCACACGGTTGCTTTCGGCCTCGGGGCGTCCGAACGGCGCATCAATCACCTCATGATCGAGGTCGATAATCTCGACGACGTCGGATTGACCTACGATCTGGTTCGCAAAAATAAAATCCCGGTGACTATTCTGCCCGGCAAGCATTCGAACGATCATATGTACTCATTCTACTTTCGAAATCCGTCGGGATGGATGATTGAGTACGGCTGGGGCGCCAGATCGGCAACGTACCAATCCGAATACTACGTCGAGGACGTGTACGGCCATCAGCCGGAGTCCGGCGGCTTCGGTATGCCAGATCTCAACAAGTAGTACAGCTTCTTGGAGAGTTGGCGCGCGATTCCACGAGAGTCGCGCGTCAACTCGGCGCACTGCTGGCAGACTGCGCTTCCTGTTCTGGCAAATTCCTGACGTATTCGAAATCGAGCGGCTGGTGATTGATGCCGCGCTGCGGCGCTGAAATCCATCCGGCAAACTCGCCCGGCTTCGTAACAGGTTTCATCAACGAAGCGACGTGCTCGAGATCTTGCTGCGTCGGCAACCACTCGGGTTTCTTCCGCTCCCACTCGCCTTCCGTGACTACTTCGCCTGCGGGAGTTACGTGCAAGCCGCGAAATTCGCCGATTGCGCGATGAAACGCGCGATGCGGCAGCTTCAGCGTCGCGTCGATTTCGCTCTCTCGAATGATCTTGTTCCACCGGTCCATCGCGCGCTCGCAATCGGCGATGTACGCGTCGCGCAGGCTTTCATTCAGCGCGACCAGTGCTGGCTGATCCGATTCGACAATCGCGCCCCGCTCGCTTTTCAGAATTCGGTAAGTGCTGTTCGTGAGCAAATGATCGTCGTCGCGAGCCGTTTCCTTGAAGCGGCCTTTCAGGCCGGAGGCATAGTAAGTCGCCGCATTCGATGAAAGCTCGGAGCCGAACAAGTCGAGCGAGACTGAGTAATGAAAGTTTATATACTTTTGAATGATTTCCAGGTCGATTCCGCCGTACTGGCTAATGCGATCGGTATCGTGTTCCTTCATCAACTGGCAGGTTCGCGCGATCACCCGGCCGATCCCCGTCTCGCCGACGAACAAGTGATGAGCCTCCTCAGTGAGCATGAAGCGGCAGGTGCGGGACAACGGATCGAAGCCGGATTCCGCGAGGCTCGCGAGCTGATATTTGCCGTCGCGATCGGTGAAGTGAGCAAACATGAAGAACGACAGCCAGTCGGGCGTGCGCTCATTGAAGGCGCCAAGGATTCGCGGGTTGTCGGCATTGCCGGAGCGGCGCTGCAGCAACGCGTCGGCTTCCTCGCGGCCGTCGCGGCCGAAGTACGCGTGCAGCAGATACACCATCGCCCACAGATGCCGCGCTTCTTCGACGTTGACCTGAAACAGATTGCGCAAATCGTACATCGAGGGACAGGTCCGGCCGAGATGGCGCTGCTGCTCGACCGATGCCGGCTCGGTGTCGCCCTGCGTGACGATCAGGCGGCGCAATACGCCGCGATGCTCGCCGGGAACTTCCAGCCACACCGGCTCGCCCTTGTGTTCACCGAAGGCAATCCGCCGATCGGGCTCCGGCTCGGCGAGAAAAATGCCCCACCGATAGTCGGGCATCTTCAAATGCCCGAAAGTGGCCCACCCTTTCGCATCGACCGAGGTCGCAGTGCGCAGGTAAACTTCGGCCGCCTGAAAACTCTCGGGCCCCATCTCGTTCCACCAATTCAGGAAACCCGGTTGCCAGTTCTCGAGCGCGCGCTGCAGACGGCGATCGTCGGACAGGTTCACGTTGTTGGGGATGCGTTCGGAATAGTTAATCGACATCACACTCTCCTGGGATCGAACTCCGGCCGCCGTCCGGTGCCATACACTTTCAGCGCGCCCTTTTCTCCGACCGCATTGGGTCGCTGGAAAATCCAGTTCTGCCATGCCGACAGCCGCGCGAAGATTTTCGATTCGATCGTTTCGGGACCGCCGAAACGCAGCGACGCCTCCATCCCGGTCAGCGCGTCCGACGAGAATGCCGCCCTCTGCTCGATTGCGATGCGGACTTCGTCGTCCCAATCGATGTCGTCCGGCGTGAAGCTCACCAAGCCCATCTGCTCGGCGAGTTCGGCGTCGATGTCCTCGCCGATTCGCGCGCGCAATTCTGCCAGTTTGCCCGGCTCGCCGAGGAATCGGCTCTCGAGCCGCGCGAGGCCGTTGCACATTGGCAGCACGCCGAAGTTCATCGCGCTCAGCGAAATCTTCGCGGGCAGCGCTTCATCGCGCTCGCGCGTGCCGCGCAACATGTAGATGCGATCGCTCGCCAGCGCCAACTCGAACAGCGTGCCGTGGAAGCAGGAGCCAGGCTCGATCAAACTGAAAATCGATCGCGAGCTCACGTCGATCCGCTTCAGCGTGCGCTTCAGATAAAGCGTGATCTCGCGAATCAGCCAATTGTCAGATCGATCGAGCAACAGCCGATCGTACGATTTGACGAACCGACTTTCGCCGCGAGTCCGGAACACCCACGTCCGAATCGTGTCCTCGTTCGTTCGAAGATGCAGGATCGCATCTTCCAGCTCGCGCGCGATCGCCAGCGGCCAGAAATCGCAGCCGAGCGCGCGCACCGCCGCGATGCTGTCCGGCGCGGACAACTCCGGGCCGTCGATGGTGATCGTCGCCGCCGAATTCTCGCGATCCAGTTCGACCTTGAGATGCGTATAGCTGATTCGATCATCCTGGATATTTCGCACCAGCGGCCGAAGCGCGATTCCCGCTTCGTCAGATTGCCGATTTGATCGCGCGGCGAATTCGCGCGCGCGCTTCATCGCCACTTCGAGCAGTTGCGATCGCGGCACGACTTCATCGACCAGCCGCCAATCGACTGCGCGCTTCCCTCTCACTCCCTCCTCGGTGGTGCAGAAAAAATCCGCGCGGTCCCGCCGCACGTGCCGCTTGTCCACCAGGCGGGTCAGGCCGCCGGTGCCCGGCAATACCGCGAGCAGCGGGAGTTCGGGAAGAGAGACGCTGGTCGAGCCGTCGTCGGCCATCATTATATAGTCCGTCGCGAGCGCGAGTTCGTATCCGCCGCCAGCGCAGGCCCCGCCGATAGCCGTCAAATAGAACTGGCCCGAACTGCGCGTGGCGTCCTCCATCGCGTTTCGCGTTTCGTTGGTGAACTTGCAGAAATTTACTTTGAACGGATGGCTCGACTGGGCGAGCATCCTGATGTTCGCGCCTGCGCAAAAGACGCGCTCCTTGCCCGACACGATCACGACGCACTTTACTTCAGGATGCTCGAAACGCAGGCGCTGGACGGCGTCGTTGAGTTCGATATCGACGCCGAGGTCGTACGAATTGAGCTTGAGTTCGTAGCCGGACGCGAGCCCGCCGTTTTCATCGACGTCCATCGCCAGCATCGCGATCGGCCCGTCAAAGCTTAGTTTCCAATGCCAGTAGCTGGAAGGATGCGTTCGAAAATCGATCATGCAGGCTCTTACCCGTCGTGCAATGATGCACTATAATGCATATACGAGCCCAACACAAGCATCATAGTGCATCCCTAGGTTTAGTACCCCCAGCTCTTACGGGCGCCGCTTCTCGATCGCCGCGATCAGCTTCTTCAGCGCCTGCGCTTCGCTCTTGCGGCTGGTATCGATTCGCAAATCCGCCTTGCCATACAACGCCTCACGCTGGGCAAGAATCCGGCGCATGTCGGTGAGCGCCTCGCTGTCGCCGCTGTTTTCGACGCGATGATCGCCCTGTCCGATGACCCGGTCCCAATGCTCTTCGGGCGACGCGACCAGCCAGACCGTGTAGCAGGAATCCAGCAATCGCTCGAAGGTAGCGGTCGCCGACACCAGCCCGCCGCCGCTCGCCAGCACCAGTTGGTTCCGCGTGCGAAGGATCCGTTCGAGCGCTCGCCGTTCGTATCTTCGGTACGCGGCCTGCCCCCACAGGTCGAAGATTTCATTCACGCTGATGCCGGCCTCGTGCTCGATTTCGCGGCTCATCTCGATGAACGGCCAGCCCAGATGCCGCGCCAATTTCAGGCCCAGCGTGCTTTTGCCGGCCCCGCGAAGGCCAATCAAAGCGATCCGATTGAGCCGCCCGGTCCGATCGCCGAAGCGCTCCGCGACGAGCCTGGACACCTCGGCGATCTCCGCCGATTCGAGGCGCCGCAGCCGCTCGGCCAGCAAGGTGTACTCGATCGGACGGGGCGCTTCGTCGCTGACGAGCTCGGCCACCGGCACATCGATCGCGACCGCCAATCGCCGCAGCAGCGCGATCGAGAGATTCCCCCGCCCACTTTCCAGCTCGGCCAGGTACCGCTCCGAAATGCCCGAGTCGTGCGCCAGCATCCGGCGGGTCATGCCGTGACGGGCGCGCGCGTCGCGCACCCGTTCGCCGAGCAGCTTCAGGTAGCTGGCCGGCGCGATCGCGCGCCTGTCGCCTTCCACGGCGATTTTGCGCGCTTTTGAGCTATGGTTCACCACGCGCCCCGAAGCTGTCGTATGCATTATAATGCCTTTGATGCGCAGGACGCATCGGCGTCCGACAATTCGATACTTCTCCGGCGTTCAGGACGTGTGCGCAATCACGAATTGCCCGATCTTGTCGATGGCCTGTTGCCCCTCCGGCAGCAGCTTGGCAAACACGTGCCAGACGTGCACCATGTCGTCCCACACTTCGAGCTCGGTTTTGACGCCGGCCGCCGTCGCGCGCTTCGCCACCCGCGTCGAGTCGTCGAGCAGCACCTCCGCATCTCCGACCTGAATCAGCAACGGCGGAAAGCCCCGGTAGTCAGCGTGCAAGGGCGATATGAGGGGATTTTTGGGATCCTGCGTCCCATAGTACATCTGCGCCATCGGCGCGAGATCGGTCCCCTGGACCATCGGGTCCTTCGCAGCCCTGGTTTTTATCGATTCTCCGGTACCTTCGAGATCGGTCCACGGCGAAATCGGCACCGCCGCCGCCGGCATCAGATCGTTCGATTTGCTGAGCGCCGCCAGCGTGGCGAGCGCCAGGCCGCCACCCGCTGAATCGCCGGCAATCACGATTTTCTTCGGCGCGAAGCCTTGCGCAAGCAGCCAGCGATACGCGGCGGTCGCGTCGTCAACTGCGGCGGGAAACGGATGCTCCGGCGCCAGCCGATAATCGAGCAACAGTGCCCGCGCCTTCGACGCGCGCGCGATTCGCGCCACCATCGCGCGATGCGTAATGATCGAGCCTGTCACGTATCCGCCGCCGTGCAGATAAAGGATCACGCGCCCCGGTTCCGCATCAGGCGCCTCGACCCATTCCGCGCTGACGCCCCCTGCGATGACCGGCTCGCACTTGACGTCGGGCGCGACGCGCTCGCTGATTTTTTCCATCGCAGCGCGCCGGCGCTCGACGCTTGCGTTCGGATTTCGCGGTTGCGAGGTGATTATTTCGATGACTTTCTTGAGTTGTTCGCTGGCCACGGTGAGTCCTCCTGCGCCTATCCGTATCACTTATAGGAGAAAATTGAAGAGCCGCGCCGATAGCGCCGTTCGCGCGACTTGGGTACGTTCTCTCTGGGAGTGCCAGCAATGGGTAACAACAATATGAGCGAGTCGCTCGATCGTATCGGTCACGTTGACGGCGTTCTGAACTATCTCGCCGATCGGAATGAGAAACCCGTGAGTTACACCTATCAGCCGCCGCCAGGCGTTCCGCCGCGCACCGGCAATTACGTAAAGCACACGATGCCGATATACGACGGCCGCGCACTTGCGGATCGCATCACGCTCGATCGGCACGGCTTTGCGATCGTGCATCAGCGGAGCGCGGTCGCGAACTTTTATGACGACAGCGAGATTCGCGCGATTTACTATCCGGAAGTCGAGCGCCTGGTGAAGGAGTCAACCGGCGCGGCGAGAGTGCTGGTATTCGATCACAACGTGCGGAACCGGGCGAAGATGAAGGAAGGAGCGAAGGGTATCAGCGAGCCGGTGAAGGTCGCGCACAACGACTACACGCTCAAATCGGGTCCGCAGCGGGTCCGCGATCTGCTGCCAGGCGAGGCTGAAGCGCTGCTCAAGAACCGCTACGCGTTTATCAATGTGTGGCGGCCGATCAGCGTCGAGCCGGTGCAGGAATCTCCGCTCGCGGTGTGCGACGCGCAATCGGTGGCGCTCGAGGATTTCGTGCCGCACGTGCTTAAGTACCGCGATCGCGACGGCGAAGTTTACTCTGTCGCCTACAATCCGAATCATAAGTGGTACTACATTCCGCATCAGCGCAACGACGAAGTGCTGTTGCTCAAGTGCTACGACTCCGACGGCCGCGCGGCCCGCTTCACCGCGCACAGCGCATTCGCCGATCCGACTTCTCCGCCCGATGCGCCGTCGCGCGAGAGTATCGAGGCGCGCACGATTGCTTTCTTCGCGCCGTAGAACGACCGGCTCGTCGATGCGCGAGCCATCGGTCTCCTCGACGATTCCGGGCCATCCTTATCGCGCATTTGCGATACGGGTCGGCTTGGGCGTGGCCGTCGTCGGCGCGCTGCTTTGGTACTACAACCCGCGCCCGATCCTCCGCACCTTAAGCCGCGAAAGTCCCGCTTGGTTTGCCGCCGCCGGAGGCCTCTATCTCGCCGGACAAATCATGTCGGCCTACCGCTGGCAACTGCTCGCCGAAATCCTTGGGCTTAGCGGACCCTTCAAAGAGTTCCTCGCCTACTACTTCGTCGGCGTCTTTACCAATTTGTTCGTGCCGGGCCTGGTCGGGGGCGACGCTGCGCGCGCGGTCTATCTCGGCAGGCGACACGGCAGGATGAGCGAGGCATTCGCGTCCGCGATCGCCGATCGAGGACTTGGCCTGATTGCGCTGTTCTGGCTCGCCGCGATCGCTGCGATCTTCCTGAACTTCGCGCATCTGCCGCGCTCGGTCACGGTGCCGAGTGCAATCGTCGGCTTGCTCGCGCTCGCGGGCTTCGTCGCGGGACCTTACCTTGCTCTCCTGGTTCCGCTGTTGCCCGCGCGATTGCGCGGCATCGCCGTCGCGGTCCCCTACCTCGAGCATCCCACCCTCCTGCTGCCCGCGATCGGCCTTTCGCTGGTGCTGCAGATATCGCTCGCCATCTGCCAGTACATGCTGGCGCGCGGACTCGGCCTCTCGGCGCCGTTGACGCTCTTTCTGCTCTGCGTTCCGATCGCTAACGTCGTCGCGAGCCTGCCGTTGACGTTGAACGGCCTCGGGCTTCGCGAATCCGCCTATCTCGTGCTACTGGGGATGGGCGGAGTCGCCCGGGATGATGCGATCGCGCTCGGGCTGTTGTGGTTTGCGGTAACGATGCTGGTCGGACTCACCGGCGCAATCGCGTTTGTCACCACTCCGACGCCCACTCTGTTCGCTTCTCCGCAGGAGTCCGTGACCACGATGCGGCGTCAATGATTTTTAACACCTTCGACTACTACCTTTTTTTTCTGTTTCCTGCCGCGTTGCTGTTCAAGTTGTCGCCGCTCGGATTGCGGCCCTGGGTGATCGTCGTTTCAGCCAGCATCTTCTATGTGTACTTCTCGATCCTCGGATTCGGCGGCGTCATAGGCGCATTCTGCCTGTCGATCTTTTTATGGGAGAGCATCTTCAGCCGGCTATATCGGCCGCGCGCGGCGATCTGCCTGGTCGGAGTGGTGCAGAGCGTCATATTTCTCGTGATCTTCAAATACTGGAACTACCTGACCGGTCTCGCCTGGGGCGCCGCATCGGCGAATCCGTGGCATTGGTCGAGTGCGTTCCTGCCGCTGGGGATTTCCTTCTTCACTTTTGAATTCATCCATTACGCCGTCGATCGATATCGCGGACAAACTACCGCCGGCGCTCTCAAGGAGTATCTGGCCTTCATTCTCTTTTTCCCGACGCTGGTGGCGGGACCGATCAAGCGCTACGAGGACTTCCTGCCCAAACTGCGCGCCGCCGACGCTTCCCTGCTTGACCTCCAGACCGGTTTCACACGCATCCTGGTCGGCCTCGTGAAGAAATTCGCGGTCGCCGATCTGATGACGGCGTTCACCAATCACCTCAATCGAACCGATATCGCGCTCGCGGATCGGCGCGTGCTGCCGCTCTGGCTGTTGGCCTACGGAATCAAGATCTACTTCGATTTCGCCGGCTACTCCGATATCGCGATCGGCTCGGCGCGCCTGTTCGGAATCGTGGTGCCGGAGAATTTCGATTGGCCTTACATGCGCTCGAACATCGCTGATTTCTGGCGCAACTGGCACATCTCGCTCTCGACCTGGCTGTTCGACTATGTCTTCATCCCCCTCGGCGGCTCGCGCGTCGCCCGCCTGCGCAACTACTCAAACTTGATCGTCACGATGTTCATCAGCGGCGTCTGGCACGGCGCCGGCACCAACTTTATCGTGTGGGGGCTTTGGCATGGGATGCTGCTTACAGGAAATCGGATCTGGCGGGACGTTCGAGGCGCGCGGCAGGTCTCGACTGCGGGACGCGTGATGGGATGGGCGATCACGTTCACGACTGTGAATCTCGGCTGGGCGTTTTTTTGTATGGATCTGGCGACGGCGAGATTTTTCTTCCGGCGACTCCTTATCGGCTGACGCATGAATACGATTCTCTGGTGGAAACAGGTGCTGGATTTTTTCGGCGGGGCCGCGGATTCGCCGCCTGACGATTCGCCGCGATGGTTTCTCAATCCGATTGTGCGCGGCATTTGGTGGGGCATTCTGCTCCTGCTCGTAATTCTCTTTTCCGGACAAACCTCGAAGTTCATCTACATTGATTTCTGATTCATCACCACGAGTCTCTGCGCGAAACATCCTCGTCTCCGCGATGGTCGCCGCGATCGTCGTCGCCGCCGTGAATTTTCTCGTCGCGCGATCAGCGCGAAATTCCATCCCGCGGCAATTACTTCGCCGCTTGAACGCGACCGACGGTATCACGCATCTCGCGCTCGGCAACTCGTTGATGGCAGCGGGATTCAGCGCCGCCGCCTTCGACCGCTACACGAAGCCGCTACGCGCGATCGCGTTCAACGCCGCGCTCGGCGCCTCCGATCCGGTCGAACATTTGATGCTGCTCCGCCGCGCGCTCAAACGCGACCCGACGGTGATGACCGTCATCTACGGCTTTTTCGATTTTCAGCTCACGGGTCCGCTGGTCGCCGCCAACAGCGACTTCATCGGCAATCGCGCCGCCAGTTACTACCTCGAGCCCGAACTCGTCCTCGAGTATTCCGATATGAGCCCGCGCGACCGTTTCGATTTCAACCTGATGCGTCACGTTCCGCTCCTGGTCGAGCGCGGCACAATCTGGGAGAAGGTCGAACTGGTGCGCCGCGCGATGAGCCAGCTTGGGATGCCGCCGGTCGCGACGAATCGAATGGGTCAGGTCTCGGATTTTGCGATGCTCGAAGCGGATTCACCCGCGGCATTCGCCGCACGCAGCGAGCGCGCGATCGCCGAACACGCGAAACTAAGCGCGCCGATCGCGCAAATCATCGAGCAATCGAAACAACATGGCGCCCGAGTCGTAATCGTCGAGATGCCGATGCATCCGTACCATCAGCGCACCTTCTATTCGCTCCCGGCGTGGAGCAAATATCGGGACTACGTGCGCTCGCTGGTCGAACAGGCCGGCGGGAACTATCTGAACGCGAGCGACTGGATCGAGCGCGCCGACGACTTCGCCGATCATCTGCATCTGTCGGCCGCCGGCGCCGACGACTTCAGCCGGCGCCTCGCGGACTACGTGCGCGCTTCGAATGCCGCGCCGTCTGCGATCTCCGTCGCGCCTCCCGAATCGCGTGCGAACTAGCGGCTATGACCTATCGATCGTATTCGTGATTTAGGTGCGCGTCCGCCGCGGCTCGCTGGATAGCAGCTCCTGATACAACTCGACTGTTCGCCGGAGCATCGTCGAGCTGCTGAACTCGTCGTCAACGCGCTTCTTCGCGGCCTCGCCAAATCTGGTTCTAAGCTCGCTATCAGCGAGTAGTCGATTGACTGCGTGTTCGATCGCTTCGGCGTTGCACGGTTCAACCGTCAGCCCGGTGACTTCGTTGAGCGACGCAAACGGCACGCCCGACGCCAACTGCGTGTTCACCACCGGCTTGCCGCACGCCATCGCCTCGAGTTGTACGATTCCAAACGCCTCGCTGCGCGCGATCGAAGCCAGTACGAAGATGTCACACGCATGATAGTACGGTGCGATCTCGCGCGGCTGCATCTCGCCGAGGAACACCACCCGCTCCGCGACGCCAACCGCCCTTGCGAGGCGCTCGAGCGATGCGCGCAGCGGTCCGTCGCCAACGATTATCAGCGTCGCCGCGATTCTCTTCATCGCCTGCACGAGATATTCGAAGCCCTTGTAATACACCAGCCGCCCGACGCTCAGTAACAGCGGCCCGGCATAGCGCTCGCGAATGGCCTCGACCGCGCTGAAATCCGGCCGGCGGATTTCATCCACCTCGATACCGTACGGAATCACGCTGCATCGATCCGTGAAATTCCTGAGGTCGAGCGAACTTTCGACGTAGTTGCGGGAAGTGGCGATGATCGCGTCGCAGTTGCGCAGGTGGCGGCGCTGAAGCGGCCCGAACATCTGCGCGAGCCGGCGCTGGCGAACCGTATCGCTGTGCCAGGTCGTGACCAGCCGACCGCGATACCCGCTCGCCATCACCGCAAGAATCCCGGCCGGGTTCGGCACGTGAACGTGAACGATATCGGCGTTCGCGCGCCTGATTTTTTTCACCATCGAGGGACACACCGGAGCGCCGGCGAGATTGAACTGGATCGCGTGGCGCGAAACGGTCACGCCTTCGATGATCGCCTCATGATCGCCGCGTCCGTCATTCGCGACGATCACCCGCGCGTCCATCGATTTGCCGAGCCCGCGGCAAAGCGTCTCGAGATGCGTCTCGATTCCGCCCACGTGCGGCGCGTAGAATTTGCCGACGTGAACGATCACCGGCCGCTTGGCGCTGACCGGCTCGAGCGCCGCCGCACTTTGCATACTACTCATTTCGATTAGCAACTGAGATAGTCAGTCGATTAACAATTGGTGCCGCGTCTATAGTCAATCGACTATACTGCGCTGGATTCACGATGCTCGGCGGCCTTGCTCTCGAACGCGTTCCGGCACTCGTCGCGATTCGCCGCGACCCACTCCACGAGCCGCTCGACGCCATCGCGCCAATCGATCCTGGGTTCCCAGCCCAATTCCTGTTTCGCGCGGCGTATGTCGCTGATGTAGATTCGCTGGTCTCCCGGTCGCCGCTCGGCAACTCGATGATCGATTCGCCTGCCAAGCTTCCGCGATAACATTTCGAGCAGATCTATCAGCGAGATTGCGTTACGCGGTCCGCCGCCGACATTGAAGATTTTGCCGCGCGCGGACTCGATCCTGCTCGCTGCGATGTCGTAAACGTCGAGCAAATCTTCGACGAACAAAACGTCGCGCACCTGCTTGCCGTCGCCGTAAATCGTGAGCGGAAAGCCGAGCGCCGCCGCGATCACGAACCACGCAATCCAGCCCTGATCCTCATGGCCGAATTGCCGCGTTCCATAGATGCACGATTGCCGCAGCACCACGGTGTTCAGTCCGTAAATTCGATGGTAGTCGCGGACGTACTGGTCCGCCGCTCCCTTCGAGCATCCGTAGGGAGAATGGAAATCGATTCCGCGCTCCTCCGGAATCCCGTCGGGCAAGTCCTGCAGCTCCCAGCGCCGCGTCCGTTCGACCGCTTTCAAGTCGTTCAGATCGCCGTACACTTTATTGGTCGAGGCGTAGATCAAAGCCGCGTCCATCGAGGCCAGCCGCATCGCCTCGAGCACGTTGATCGTTCCGAGTGCGTTGATCTCGAAATCCGCCCGAGGATTCGCGACCGAACTCGTCACCGCGACCTGTCCCGCCAGATGCAACACCAGCGTCGCGTCGCGATTGTTCTGAAACGTCTGCGCGATCGACTCGCCGTCGCGAATATCGACTTGCGCCAGTTGAACCGGTCCGTGCCGTCGAATCCATTCGAAATTCGAAGCGGTGCCGGGGCGATGAAGATTGTCGATGATCACGACTTCGAGCCCGCGCGCGAGATAGCGGGCCGCCGCGTTGCTGCCGATGAATCCCGCGCCGCCCGTGATTATGACCTTCATCCGTTCCCCCGTTTCTCACACTCTGACAGTCGGTTTTGCACTCGGCCGGCGACAGTTTGGTACAGGTCTGCCGTCCTCGAAGCTGTTTCCTTCCACGAAAATCGCGCGGCCTGCGCGATCGATTGTTTCTCTACCGCGCGACTAGGAAGCTGCGCGGGTATCCGATCGCGAGATTCGTCGGCGCCTTGATTGCCTCCGCAATTGCGCTTCAAAATTCCGGTTGCAGCGCGCACCCACGAAGCGATGTCGCCGACGCTGCAATAGGACGCGGCATCCCCGCCCACTTCGCGCAAAACAGGCAAGTCGCTCGCAATCACAGGACGTCCGCAAGCCATCGCCTCGAGGATCGGCAGCCCGAATCCCTCCGCCTCGGACGGCAACAGCAACATCGATCCGCGCCGATAAATCGCCGCGAGTACGTTGCGTTCGAGATACGGCATCTCGACGATTCGATCGCTGATTCCCAGCGCGCGCGCCGCTTCGCGATGCTCCCGCAAAAGTCGGCCGCCGACGCGAATCAAGCGCGCCTCGCAAAATTCGCGATTGATCCCGGCGAAGACTCGCAGAAGGAGATCGATTCTCTTGCGCGCCTCGACACTACCGACATGAATGATTTCGACCGCGCCCGATATTCGAGGCCCGAGCAGACGCTCAGCTTCGGCATCCGCGGCCGAATCCGCGTGGAGCGACATCGTGGAATCGACGCCGTTCGGAATCACCACGGTTCGCTCCGCGATCGTAAGCCCTGCCGCCAGGACTGCGTCGCGCGTCGAATGACTCACGCAGGAAATCATCGCGGCGCGGCGGAATCCCTTCAGCACATGACCGGCGACCGCGCGAAACACGCTCGATCGCGCCGGCGCCGACGAAACATCCAGCACGCTTTGAAACGCATCGAGGTCGTGACAGGTGATGATCGTTTTCTCCGGCGGGAGATAATTCGCCAGATGGCTGTAACTGTGATCGATGATGTGAAGCAAATCGTACTTGTCGCGCTCGCGCCTAAGCCACAACGGATAGCGAACGTATCGGTTCAGCGCGCGCTCGCCATCCAGGATCGATTTCATGCGCGATAATTTCGCGAACGAAGCGAGCGGGCTGAGCTTGATGAATCGCGGGCAAATCAGCTCGACGTCGACTGAATCGCGATGCCGCTGTTGCAGTTCACTCGCGAGCATCCGGGCCACCAGGTCCATGCTCGGCCATCGCTCTTCGGGATAGTCGGCAAGTATCGCGACTTTGAGCCTGCGCATCAGCTTTGGTGCAGCAACGAGATTCGCTACGGCGCGCCGCGCTCCAGCAATTGATCAAAAAACTCGAGATGCCGCCGCGCCACGATCGGCCATGCGTAAGTAGTCCTGACCCGTTCGATTCCGCGCGCCGCAAATTCGGCTCGAAGCGCCGGCTTCTCGATAAACTCCGCGATCGCTTGCGCCAGTTCGGTCGCCTCGCCCTCGCGCACGATTCGCGCTGCGTCGCCGACGACGAGCGGTATCTCACCGCTGTTCGACGCGATCACAGGAACGCCGCACGCGAACGCCTCGACCAGCATGCGGCCGAAAACCTCACGCCATGCAGGCGTCGTTTCGCTCGGCGCGCACATGATGTCCATCGCGTTCAGATACTCCGGCACGCGGCCATGCGGAACGTCGGTGACGATTCGAACCCGCTCGCCATAGCGCGCGCTCCAGCTGCGCAGATAGTCTTCGAGCGGCCCGCCGCCGACAAACATCGCGCACCACGGCGTCTTGACCTGTTCGAGCGCCGTCGTCAGCGTGCGAATTCCTTTTTCCTCGACGAATCGTCCGAGAAAGCCCACTACCGGCGGCCCCGCTGTTGTCCATCCAAGTTGCGCGCGGACCGCTTCTCGCGCGGCGCGTGCAGGAAAAAACAACCCGAGATCCACGCCGAGCGGCATCACGCGATGCGGCTTGCGATCGTAGCCGCGGCGCAACATCGCCGCGACGCCGTTTTCTCCGCGCGCCGTCCATCCGGCGCATCTCGCGATGCAATACTTCTCGATCATCGAAAATGGCGGCGGATAATTTTTCGAGATGGTCTGTCCGGTCCAGAAGACCAGCGGCGTGTCACGCGGCGTCCACCACGCGACCTGTCCGCCCGCCACGATGTACGGTTCCTCCCAGCAATGCACGATATCCCATCGCTCCCGCAAAATTTCGCGGAGCCTCAGCCCGTAGAAAAAGACGTGGATGTGCCCGGTCAGAAATGCCGGAACTTTTTCGAGCCGGCACAATTCTCCCGGAATTTCTTCGGTGTTGATCGGCCGCAAATCGCCGTGAAAAAATTCCGGCGCGACCGCAGTCACCTCCCAATCGCGGCCGCCTTCGCGCGCCATCTCGTGCGCCAGGCGCCGATTGACCGCCACGCAGTATGAATGTCCGATCGTCAGCAGCCGCCGCGGGCGCTTCGCGGCACGACTCTGCACCGGCGCTCGCGAAATCGCGCCGCCGCCTTCGATCTCGATTGTCGATGGTGATTCCGTCACCCCTGAATCGTCCGCAGCCGATCGAAGATTTCGTTCGCATCCGCGCGCTCCGGCGCGATCGCGAAGATGTGCGCGTTCCAGTAGGACTCCGCGACCGCGATCGGCTTGCCCAGCACGCCGACCCGATAACCGATCGCGACGAGAAAAGTTTCGATCGCCGTGTTGGTGCCGTGCGCCTCGATCAGCATCGTCGGACGGTAGCGCTCGAGCGTGCGGCGCGCCCCTTCCAGCGCGTCCAGTTCGGCGCCCTCAACATCCATCTTGATCAGATCCGGCGGCGCGAGATTCAGTTCGTCGACCAGCGCATCGAGGCGCTCAATTTTGACTTTGACTTCGTTCGCGAACCGGTCCGGCTTTTTTCCAACCGACGCGAGTTTGCCCCAGGTCGGTTTTTCCGAGGTCCAGAACGCCGCCTCGCCCGCCGAACTCCCGAGCGCGGTGGTGACAATCTTGATATTGGCGAGGGCATTCACGGCGGCATTGTACTGAATCTTTTTTGCGTTCTCCGGCAGCGGCTCGAAGCAGATCACGCAGCCCTCGACGCCAACTCGTCGCGCGGCGCCGAGCGCGTGAAAGCCGACATTCGCGCCGACGTCATAAACCGTCATCCCCGCACGCAGCAGATAATCGAGCGCCGCCTGCACCGCCGGCTCGGTCGTGCCGAGCACATAGCCGACATGCGAAAAGCCGATGTTGATCTTGAGCCCGCGCGCGAAGCCCCGAACGATCACCTGATCGCGGCCATGCATCGATGTTCCGGCGCGCCGCAACCAGCCCGCGACGATCGGATGCTTGACGCCGAGTTCCGAGGCGTACTCGATCCACGACGGCGGCATCATGCGGATTGCGCGCGCGACAATCGTCATGGCTGAGGTGCTGCGGACTCGGAATCTGCTTGGCGCTTGCATAACGCCACGAAGAAAAAACGGTGCGAAGGCAACATTTGCGAGTTGGTGACTGCGGAAAACTGCCCTGATTTTTCTGGCGCGGCGAACAGATCGTATTGCTCGCGCGAAAACGTGTCGAAGATGCTCTCGCGCGTGCCGCCGAAACGCTCCAACCCGCAGCCCGCGTGCACTTCGATGAACGCGTCCGGTTCAAGCAGCAACGTTTCGCGCGCACCCTTCAGCACTTCGCATTCGAATCCTTCCACGTCGATGAAAATCACGTCGGGCGCGCCGTACAGTCGCGCAAGTTCATCGATTGAATGAGCGCGAACGCGCGTCTTGCCCCAATCGGCATTCCCGGAATCGACGCTGCCGTTGAGACCGCGGCTAAAGTCGATCGATCCTGGCTCTTTAGCCGCGGCCGCCGCGATCACCTTCAACTGCGTAATTCCGTTCAACTCGCGATTGCGCTCCCCGATTTCAGCGTTGTGCCGATTGGCTTCGAGCGCGATCACCTGCCCCGACTCGCCGACGATTCGTGCCATCATCATCGCGACGACGCATTGATGCGCGCCGAGGTCGAACACTCGCGCACCTGTTTTGAGCCGTCCGCGCCTCAGCAGCGCAATCTCAGCGAGTTCCGGCCACTCGTGGTCGTACCATCCTTGCGCGAGCGGATCGGCCAGCCAAACCGACAGCGGAAAGCCGCCGTAAGTATGCTTAACGATTCGCTCCGGAAAGAGATGCGTGCTCGACCACACGCGCGCCAGCCGCAGTAGCTTCCAGAGCGGGCGCGGCAAGGAATTTTTCGCGAGCGCTTTTACCGTCGATGACATGTAACAAATCGAAATGACTATAGCGGACAGGCCGTTACCTTGCGGAATATCGCGAGCAGCGATTCAACATGTCGTTCGGTGTCGAATCGATTCGACGCCTCGATCGCTCCGCGCCGTAGCCGCTCGTACGTTTCACGATCGCGGAGGCATCGTACGATCGCGGCGGCCAGTCCTTCTGCTCGCGGCGGATTGCCTGGCGCAAGACAACCGTTGACATCATCGATCAACCACTCCGAAATTCCGCCGACATCAAACGCGACCGCCGGAATTCCCGCCCTGCCCGCTTCGGGCCCGGCGAGGCCAAAAGTTTCAGGCTCGAGACTCGGCATCACCAGCAGATCGCTTTCATCGAAGATCGATTCAATGGCGTCGGAGTCCAACCATCCGGTGAACGTAGCTTCGATCCGTCGATCGATCGACGCCAATTGTTTTGCCCTCTCCTCCCATGCCCCGCAGCTCGGACCGTCGCCGACAAACGTGATTCTCACCGGCGTGCCCAATGCCGCAACTACCTGCGGGATCGCATCGAGCAGCACGCTGCCGCCCTTGAGGTACGACATCCGCCCCACGAACAGCAGCCTCGGCGTGGTCGGCGATTCGTTGGGCCTTGCTGACCCTGCGCGTACGCGGACTGTCGATCCGGCGCCGATTGGCATCGCGATCGTATGAAGGCGGTCGCGCGAGATTCCATGCTTTTCAAGCTCCCCCGCCAGATATTTCGACGCCGTGACGATCGCCGAGTATTTCGTGAGCATCGAATGCTTGCGCATTTGCGCCGAGTAGTCGCGCCACATCGTCATCGGATTCAGCCCGCCGCATCGACGCGGATAAAATTGCACCAGGCATTGCCAGCCAAAGCGCCGCGCGCACGGCCGCACCTCCGGGAACTTGAAAGTCTTCGCGCCGCTGATGCACATCCCCTGATGCGAATGCGCAAACAAAACGCTCGGCGCGATTTCGATCAGCTTCGCTTCCAGTTCCGTGTCCTTCACGATGTGCACAAAAATCACGTCGGGCCGCCACTCGCGCAACGCGTCGAGCGCCTTCGCCGCGCCCATCTCGCTGAGGCACCAGCGCGGCGATCCCGCCGGCATCTCCAATGGCGCCCGTCCGGATGGCGCGTCGATTTCCGTCAGCAGCGCGCACTCGACGTCGGCGCGTCCGAGTCCCCACAGCGCGGATTTGAGATACGCCTCCGAGCCGCCCACGATTCTGCGGTTCCAGTTGGCGATCGCGACACGCATCAGGCGTTTCGCAGCGCATCGATCGTGTGACGCACATCGAAGACCTCGTGGTACAACTTGATCGCGGCGCATCCCATCGTGTTCGCGCGCTCGCGATTGTCCATCAACTCAAATGCGCAGTGCGCGAGGGCGTCGGGATCGCCGTCCGGCGCGAGCATCACTGCGCCGCTGCGTGCCCACAGAGTTTCGGACCAGCGACCGGTAGTCGTTACGACCGGTTTCCGATACGCCAGTCCGGCGAGTGCGCTCGTATTCCGCGACGTGATCCCGTCGGGATACGGCTGAATCATGAAGTCGCAGGCGCCGATGCTCGCCGAAACGTCAGCCTCGTCGAGCGGTCCCGTGGCGATCACTCTCGATGCCAACAATCGATGTTCGCGGGCGAACGAATCACGAAATGTTTCGCTGTTGCGGCCGATCAAAATTATCCGCACGTCGCTGCGGGTGGAAAGAATCGATATCAATGCAGGCTTGAGCCGCGCCGCCACCAGCGGACCGTAGCTGCCGAAATGCCCCAGCAATTTCACCCCGGGCTCGGCGAAGCGCGCGCGCTTATCGAGTATTGCGGCGCGATCAGAGCTCACCCCGATCGTGCTGGGCACGGGCAACCACCTGATGTCGCATCCTCGCGGTGCCAGTCGGCCGAGCGCTTCCTTCCATGCCTCCGCGGCCACGAAAATTCTCGACGCGGCCCGCGCGAGTATCGCCGCCATCGCGCGATTCACGATTCCGAGCAGGTTGCGGCGCATCTGCTGGCCGCGTTCGATTGGATACGCAACTTCATGAAACATCACGGTGATGTCGCGACGCCGATGACGCAGCAGGAGCATGCAGAGCGGAACGTTCATCGCCTTCATGCCGAATGCGTGCGGTACATATTCGACCAGCACTCGGGCGGCGCGCTCACGATGCAATTCGCGATTGAGAATCACCAGGCCGGCCCTGCCGAAGTGATCCGGCAAGCGATTCACTCGCACAACTTCGCCGTTCACCGCACCCGTATCGAAGCGCGAGGTCCACACCGAGACGCGGTCGCCCGCCTCGGCCAGTCCGTGCGCGATCAGTCGCGTATAATCGCTCACGCCGCCCGGCTGCGGCGGATAGTGCCCGGTGATGATATTCCACGCAGTCATCGAAGTTCTCGAACTGCCTATGCGCGGCGCGTCACCGCGAGCCCGATCCCTTTCGCCAGGCGCCGCAAATTTCTCGCGACGAACAGGCGCGCGAGCATCGAAGCGTCGAACAGCATCGCGGGCCGGTACCGCGCCGCCTTGAGCCACGCCGCCAGCGCGTCGCGAATCTCGCCTTCATCCAGCAGGTTCATCGCGCCGCCGATATACATCGCCGACATGAAATGATGCGTGTCGCGGATCAGACCGTCGGCGCGCGAACCGTAGCGCGCGCGCACCAGCCGCTTGAAGATCGGAATTCCCGCCCGGTATTTCTCCGCGAGTTGGAGCGCCGATCCCGAGCGATGAATCGCCAGGCGCTCCGCGATGTAGATGAACTCGCCCTGCTCGCGCGCCAGCAGCCACATGTACGGATCGTCGCCGCCGGGCTGCTTGAAATCCTCGCAAAAGCCGCCGCATCGATCGAACACGGCGCGCGGCATGACGGCGCCGGTCGGCAGAATTGGCCATCCGCGCGACAGCATCTCGTCCATCGTCGGCGCGCGCCCGATCACCGGGACGTCGATTTCATTGCCGTGCGCGTCGAGCGATACCAGGTCCGAAAATGCCAGCGCCGCACCTGGATTCTGCTCGAGCGCGCGATAGCTCTTGGCCAGTTTGCCCGGCATGAATTCGTCGTCCGCGTCGAGGAACGCGAGGTACTTGCCCGACGCCGCCGCGACGCAAGTGTTTCGCGCCGCGCACACGCCGCGATTGCTCTGCGTCACCACTTTGATTCGCGCGCCGTAACCCGCGAGCAGCCGCGCGGTTGAATCCGTCGAGCCGTCATCGACGACGATGACCTCGCTGCCTTCGAAATCCTGCGCGAGCGCGCTCTCGATCGCCGCGCGGATCGTTCGCTCGCCGTTGAAGACCGGGATGATTACCGAGATTCGCACAGCGTCGGAGGTTTGACCTGGTCAAACAGTCGAAACATTAGAGGTTCTTCCTAATTTGGCGAGCCTGGTTCGAGCCCGAATCGAGCTCGACAAAATACCGGGCCCAAGTGTGCCCATGGCAATTGAGCAGTCCCGAAAACATCGGCCGGAATGACGTCAAATGAAATCGCTTCGAAGATTACGTCGAGGTCCGAGGCGCGATCGCCGAACCACAGGTCCAAGGAATACGTTCCCGGCATTAACGGCAGGTTGTCGAGTGTGCAACTAATCGTGCCCGACATGCATCGATCAAAATCAAATCCAGCGATAAATTTGTTATTCACGTTGAATACGGCGGCGCCCTGAAGAGTACGGACCGTAACCCCAAGCACTGGATGCAGCGGTCGCGATTGGTACGTGAATCCAACATGCACGGTCAGCTCCGAATCCATCCTTACCGCTCCAATCTGTCGTTCAGGTCCTGACTGAAGCTCGACCCAATCCATGATTGGAATCGAACCCGCACGCCGTCCGGGATGAATCCTAAGCGACCGATGGCCCGCGTCGGATCTTAGCTCAGTCTTCAGATACTGCCCTATTACGTCTTGTGGCTTGCCTTTTCCCGTCGAGCGTCCGCCCGCAAGCATCAAGCACGACGTGCAAAGGCCCTCGATCGATGCCATGTTGTGGCTGATGAACACCACCGTGCGTCCCTGGCGCGCGACGTCGCCCATCTTGCCGAGGCATTTTTTCTGGAACTCGGCATCGCCGACCGCCAGCACTTCATCGACCAGCAGTATTTCTGGCTCGAGATGAGCCGCGACGGCGAACGCGAGCCGCACGTACATCCCGCTCGAATAATGCTTGACCGTGGTATCGACGAATTTGTCGATCTCCGCGAACGCGACGATCTCGTCGAACTTGCGCTCGATCTCATTCCGCCGCATGCCGAGAATCGCGCCGCTCAAGTAGATGTTGTCGCGGCCCGTCAGTTCCGGATGAAAGCCGGTCCCCACTTCAAGCAGGCTCCCAACTCGCCCATACAGTTCGGCGCGCCCGGTGGTCGGCTCGGTGATGCGAGAAAGGATTTTCAGCAGCGTCGATTTGCCGGCGCCATTGCGTCCGATCACGCCGAGTACTTCGCCCTCGCCAATGTCGAGATCGAGGTCGCGGAGCGCCCAGATCGTCGTGGGCTCGCGCGAATTTCTCCGCTCGGCGAAGCCGCCCCGCAGCGCCTTCGCGTAGCGCGCCGGCAAATTGATCGCGCCGACGAGTGTCTCGCGCAGCGTGCGATACGAGCGCCGCGAGCCCAGCCGGTACTCCTTGCCGAGTCCGCGTATTTGAATGATCGGATTGACGACGCGACTCTTACTTACCGTGCTTGGTGGTCAAATGAACTGAGGTAATTTCAAAAGTTCCGCTCGACGATGCGCTAGCAGGGATTCTTACCTGGAGGCTTGCAGGATTGTCGGGCCGGCATGGCTAGGCAAGTCGAATTCTCGAACGATTCGAAACCCTGCGCGCCTCAAGTCCCCAACGACTGCATCGTGAGCTCCGGGACGGACGTTGTCATGAATCTCTGCCACTACGCGACGTACGTTCTGCAACCCGGATGCGCCCGCGCCCCTCACGATTTCAACTTCACTGCCCTCGACGTCGATCTTGAGCAGGTCGACCTGCTTAACGCCAGCGATTTCAAGTGCTGACTTCATATCGATTGTCCTAACCTGCTCTCCCGCACTTCTGTTTGGTGAGTCATCCGGCACAAGCGCGCGCACGAGGCTCTGTCCCGGCCCCAGTGTCGCCGTCCCCTCGCGGTCTGCGATGGCGAAGTTGTAAGCCTGGACGCAATCTCCAAGCCCATTGATTTCGATGTTTTGTTGAAGCTGACGAAAAGTCTCAATCCCTGGCTCGAAGCAGTGAACCTTCACGCCGCGTGTGATCCATTCAAGGTAGATCGCAAACATCCCGATGTTCGCGCCAACGTCGATATTCGTGTCACCGGCCTTGGGCCGGTAGAACCCACCGCGATCGTAAACCCGCGAGCCGAAAATTTCCCCCAAGAGGACGATCGGGTCGTCGGCAGGCCCGTATTTGATCGTGAGCCCACCGCGCAGTTGGAGCGACGGGACTGCTTGCAGTTGATGATACGCTGCCCAGACTGCTTGCCAGTTAACAAGGTATCGCTGGAACAGCACGAGCGTGCGAAACGCGTTCCATTTTCCCGCGATGCGCCCGCAAATCTTTGAGCTCCGCTGACTCTTTGATGGCACATGATGACATCTAGATGCATGGTTAGCTTCGCATCAATCACATTTGTGCCTGTATGTTGCTGACAATTAGGTTTATCGCGATGCTCTGTTCTTTGAGCGACCAACCGAATGAGTCAACCGCCATCGCGTGCGCCGATGCTTCAGATGACGTCGGCAAAATCGCGCTCCATCTGCTTGAATGAATACGCCGCGTATATCAGCGCGATGACGCTGAGCGCCGCCGACACCGCCAGATGCCCCCACGCGAATGGCCGGCCGAACAGCGCCGAGCGGTAGCCTTCGATCATCCCCGTCAGCGGATTGAGCACCAGCAGCCATCGCCATCGCGCGGGCACAAAATCGATCGGATAAATGATCGGCGTCGCGTACATCCAGATTTGAACGAAGAACGGCAGCGCGTAGCGCACGTCGCGATACTTCACGTTCAGCCCCGACATCCACATCCCGACGGCCAGCGCAAAGATCGCCGTGATAAACACGAGTGGAACGACCATCAGTAGCGACGGCCCGATCGCGATTCCGTACCAGGCCATCATTGCGATCAGGATCGTGGCCGCGATCGCCATATCGACCAGGCCCGCGCCGACCGCCGCGCCCGGAATCACCATGCGCGGAAAATAAACTTTGGTGATCAACGCCGCGTTACCGACCAGGCTGTTGCCGCTGTTGGTGACCGCGTTGGAGAAAAAACTCCACGGCAGCAGTCCGGCGTACGCGAAGATCGGATACGGGATCCCGTCGGACGGCACCTTCGCGAGTCGGCCGAAAATCAGCGTGAACAGCACCATCGTGAGAAACGGCTGCAGGATGGCCCATCCCGCGCCCAGCACCGTCTGCTTGTAACGGACCTTGACGTCGCGCCACGTGAGAAAAAGGAAGAGATCGCGATGCTGCCACAGGTCGGCCAGATCGAAGCCGGCCCATTTCCGCCCGGCCTCGATCGTGATCACCGGCTTCTCGCGATTGCCGACGGCCGGCGCCACGATTCCTGCAGCCGGCGGCAAAATCTCCTTGCTTAGCGCGGTCGCCAATTTCACTCCTCGATTCTCAGCGAGCAGATGAGCCTTCCGAAAACCGCGGCGTCGATTGCTCCGCGATTTGCACGATCTCGCGCGCCATCTCGTCCCACGTCCGCCGCCGCAGCTCGCGCGCCAGCGGCTGCACTCGCTCTTTCCACATCGACGGCGAGCGCCGCCACGCGAGCATCCGCGCGCAAAGCCCCTCGACGTCATCTGGATTCGGAATCAACAGCTCCGCCATCTCGGCCGGATAATGTTCCGCCACCCCCGCGGACGCGCTGACCATCGCGGGCACACCGCAGCATAGCGCCTCGTGCACGTTGAGGCCGTACGGTTCGTAGCGCACGGGACTGACCAGCAAATCGGCCGCCGCCAGCACCTCGGCGATACGATCGGTATGCCCCAGCATCTTCACTCGATTCGCGATGCTCGACGCCGCGATTCGCGACTGCCACGCGCGATACGCGCGGCCGCCTCCCGCCACGATCAAGTCCGCGTCCCACGCCGGATTCGCGCATAGCCGTTGCCATGCCGCCCACATCGTGTCGAAGCCTTTTCGCGAATCGGTTCCCAATGCCCCGACGAACGCGACCAGCGTCCGCTCCAGATTTTTTCCGAGCCACTCGCGCGCGGCGATGCGTGCTTTTGCGCCGGCTGTTTTCCAGTGCGATTCGCCGCCGAGATAAACGGTGTGAATCCGCTCCGCCGGGATTCCGACAAGATCGATCAGGTCGCGCCGCGTCCGATTCGAATTTGCGATCACTACCTTTGCGCGCGCCAGCGCCGCCTTTTCGCGCATTCGCGCCACTGATTTGTCGATCCGATTCTTTACCCGCGCGAGACCCGCGCCGTCGGAGCTATCCCACGCGGCCTGGACAAAGTGGACCCAGTTCACGTCCGGCCACGCGCAGTTCGCGCCATTGACGATCACGCGCGCGTCCCCGTCGACGCCGATAATTTTCGCGGCGATCTGCCTGCCGCGCGCATCGATCAGCCACTGACCCAGAAAGTATGACCGCAGCGGACGTCGCACTTGATGCACCTCGACGCCCGCATGATTTCGCAAATCGTCATCCGCCTGATGGCAAACGAGATGAACCCGGCGGCCGCGATCTGCAAGATATTGCGCAAGCGCCGCGTTGGCGCTATCCATCCCGCCGCCGCGATGAAATCCGCCTGCGACCAGCACCCAGTTGCGTGCCAGAACCGTATCAGGCATTTCGATCGCCGGAGCGGGCATTCAAGTTCCCATCCGCGTCATCACCAGTCCGCCGCGCAGCACCGCCGGCGCGAACGGATCGGCCATCGGCACTCTTGCCTTGTTCGGCGCCGCCACCCATCCGATCATGAATAAGAGTAGCGCCGTCCCCGGAATCCACGTGAACAGTCCGAGGCCAGTCAGTCCCGTAGCGAGAAAAACCAGGCTTGCAACGTACGCCAGCCGCCGGCCGAGAAACCATGGATCGGATCGTCGCGGCGCCGCGCGCGTCACCACCCAGAAGATGAACAGCGCCCACAGCATCAGGCCGGGAATTCCCTCCTCGACCACGATTCGCGCGTACTCATTTTCGATCAACTCCTGGTTCTCGATGCGCCCTTGCAGAAAATACGGGATGCTGGTGCCGCCTCCACCGAGCCCGCTGCCCAGCGGATGATCGGCGGCCTTTTCGAGGAAGCTCGAATTGACGCTGCCGCGGATACGACTCTCGACGAAGCTGGTGTCCTGCAACGTGGTGAAGCGCTGGAGTCGCGGCGAACTCGCGACGATCCAGACAATTCCCGCGATCATCAGCGACCATCCGAGGTACGCGGTCACGCGGACGCGGAACGACAACGTCACGACGATCGCGAGGACGATCATTGCCGCGGCCTGCGTCCGCGACGCGCACAGAAAAACCCCCATCACCGCCATCGCCAGCGCCGCCGCAAGGAAGACTCGCGCCCACGTATGGCCGCGGCGCTGCGCCCACGCACCAACCAGCAGCGGCATTCCCAGCACCATCATGCCGCCGTAGCCGGCAGGATTGACGAAAGTGCCGGGGATCCTGAATGCAGTATAGTTCGCAACGTCCTTCGACACGTAAATGATTTCGGTTGCCGCGTTGCGCGGATAGAACCTCGGCACGCCAAGAAAGTACTCGCCGCCCGCAAATGCGAACGCAACGATATCGAGCACCGCGATCCAGAATGCGAGCTTGCGCAGCTCGATATCGTCGAACATCGCGCCCAGAATCAGGAACGGCAGAAAAAACGCCTGGCCGCGAAGGCCGACGAGCTGAATCAACGGATCCTGGATCGGCAGCAAGGCCAGCGTCGCCGGCCACGCGAACAGCGCGAGCGCCCATGGCGCGACCTTCCTGATTCGGCGGCGCTCGAGCGGCGTCTTCGGTCGCGTGAAGATTGCGAGGTACAGTCCCGCCGACGCGGCGTCGAAGATAAAGTGCGACGCTGGCTGCGGCGAGTTCGCGCGAATGATCCCATACATGTAGCCGAACGTCAGCGCGAGGCCGGTGCCGGCGGAGAGCGAGCGCCGCCCGGCGACGAAGACACTGATGAACGCCAGCAGACAAATTATTGCGGATATCATTCTAACGTTCCGCGCGCACGCTGATATTCAAAGCGATTCGCACCGGTCTCCACTCAATCCGGCTTGATCCAGTAACGACACGAGTAGTCCACGCGATGCAGTATAATCGGCGCCGCCAGCGTCGCGATGAATTCATCGACCGCCGTTCGGCATCCCGCCCAATGCCCGTAATCGTCGATCACGACCACGCCGTGCTTTGTCACTCGCGGATAAAGTTCCTCGAGGCAGATTTTCGTCGAGTCGTACCAGTCGCCGTCGAGCCGCAAGAGCGAGATCTCGCCGAGTGACGCGCCGCCAGCCGCCAGCGTCTCCTGAAACCAGCCCTTGTGATAGTGCAGCAGATCGCGCGGATAGCCAATTTTCGATTCGAGCAGATCGGACACTTCCTGCATCGAGCTGACGCATTGGCCGATCGGCTTGAGCGCGCCCGACGCGTGACCGGACGCGTAGTCGAGGGCCCGCTGGCCGTCCCGTTCCGCGCGCGGCTCCGGCAGCCCCTCCCAACTATCGAACAGGTGCAAATCGCGATCGGCGCGCGATCGATCGTGCAGATGCGCCAGCGCCATCAAGCCCGCGGCGCCACCCTTCCACACGCCGCATTCGACCATCGATCCCGCGAGCGAATATCGATCCAGGTATCGCACCTGCGCCCACAACGACGCCAACCGATGAAACGAAACCATCGTGTGATTCATCACCATCGACGCCGCCCGCTTGATTGCCGCCTCCTCGTCGTAACCGAAGCAGCTATCGATCTGTAACTCGCTTACCGGCGAAACGCCCGACGGTTGCCAGCCGAGCCGCACCATCCACGGCCGCAGCATCCTTTCCGAGAGCCGGTTGATGCGAAAATTCGCGGCCTCGATAATTTTCGGCATCAACGCCCGCCCGTTTCGGATTTGCATTATCGACGACACTTGGAAAATTTTGCGACGATTCGGCTCGCCTCAGATGCCATGCGATGCCGCAACTGCACTTCTGCCTTGCGCGAGTTCATCGAACAGCGCGCCCATCAGTCGAATCTGCGCGACCGGATCGCTGAATGCCCGCGCCTTTGCAGGCCCGGCATTGCCAAGTCGCCGCCGCATCGATTCGTCGGTGATCAGACTCCGCAGCGCCGCAGCGACCGCACCGGCGTCGTTTGGTGGCACGCGAATCCCGCAACTCTCATCCACGATTTCCCAAAAGCCCCCAATATCCGTGGTGACGATCGGCAGCCCCGCATCGAGCGCCTCCGTGAACACGATCGGCAAGCCTTCGAGTCCCGTATTCGGCTGGCAATAGATATCCGCCGCGGCGAGAATCCTCGGCACATCCGCGCGCTGCCCCGCGAAGCGGACTCGATCGCCGATTCCTGCGCGCGACGCCTGGCGCTTGAGCGATTCGAGAAACTCATGCTCATGCGCCCGCTGAGCGCCGCCCACCATCCAGCAAACCCAGCCCGGCAACTCGCGCAATTCCGCGAGCGCATCTAGATGAACACCCTGGCCCTTCCAAGCTTCAGGCCGGCATGCCTGCACGATCACGATCGCGTCGTCCGGCGTTTTCATTTCCGCGCGCACGATCGATCGTTCGGTCTTGAGCGAATCTGCCGGCGGCGCGACCGCGTAGTGGACGACGCGAGTCTCGACCTGCGGGAAAATCGCCGCGACACTTTGCGACGTGAAGCGGCTCGGCGCGATCGCGAGGTCCGGCGCCGTCATCCGCGCCCATCGCTCCAGCCAATGCCGTCCGTCGGTCGCCATGTGCAGCCAAAACACCAGCGACCGGCCCGCCGCCCGCGCCACCGGCGCGAAGATCGCGTGCGCCCACGCCATGTGACAAATCACCACGTCGATTTCTTGCTCGTCGATCACTCTCCGCAATCGATTTCGCGCGCGCCAGATCGAGAGCGGCTGCCGCACTCGCACCGCGCCCAAATCGCTCACCGTCGCACCGCTCAAGGCCAACTCGTCTCGAAGCCGCCCGTCGAAGCAGATCGCGAATTGCTGCTCGAGCGACGAATGCGAATCGCGGTAGCGCGCGAGCGTCACCAGCAGCGTCTCGACCCCGCCGTAAAGTTTGCCGCTGACGATATGCAACGCACGCGTCATCCCGAGTCGCCGCTTGCGAACGCCGCGGCGCCGAGCGGCCTCGCGATCCACAAGTCCCGGTTCCAAATCCACGATCTGAGCTGAAAAGTTTTTGCTTCGCGCTTTTCGATCCATCGCGCCGGCGGACGCTCGCCCGGTGTCCCCAACCACGCGACGTATGCGTTTGCCGCGGGCGTCTGCCCGTCCGTCCCGCCGACGACGCGTTCATACACTTTGCAATCCGGGCCCATTTCCTTCAGCAACTCGTCGGAAACCGTCACCGGCGCATTCGCGGGAACCGTCTGGCAGAGCGCCGCCTGAACCGCCGCATGCGCGCGCAGATAACTCTGATGCGCCGCGCTCAGCAGCGCGAAGCCCGACACGAATCCCGCGAGCGCGAACGGCCGCGCCCAATTTGCGATCCAGTCGGGCGCCGACACTGAAAATGAATCGAGCAGCCGCGCCGCCGGGATACACGCGACCATCGAAATCGGAATGATGAATCGCTGGCCCGGAATCGCACCCGCCAGCAACGCCTTCACGCTGCCAACCTGCGCCGACGAAATGTTCAAGCCGTCGCGATAGTAATAGAGCGCGGCCAGTATCAGCGCAGTCGCGCTTGCAATCGGGAGCGCCCATCCGCCCGCCAATCGCGGCGAGAAGACCGCCCATCCAGCCAGCGGAAAAATCGCTAACGACGCGACGTAAAACATAAAGTACGAGGTGAAGTGAAGGCCCGTGAACGACCGCTGATGCCCCAGCATCGTATATACGTTGCGAAACGGACTGCCGGTCGTCTCGAAATTGTAGATGCCCATCATCAAAATCGGTAGCAGCGCGCCCGCGAGCAGCCTGCGCAGGTTCTGCGCCATATCGACGCTGCTTCGTTCGAGCAGCCAGACCGCGCTCGCCACCGCGACGAACGGCATCATCCACGGATGCAGCAACACGCTCGCGCCCAGCATGAATCCCGCGAGCATCGCGCGCGGCGACTCGCGCATCAGCAGCGATAGTCCGAAGAGTCCGGTCACCGCTGACGGCACCGCCGCCATCACGGTTTGAGTGTAATAGAGTGTCCCGGCCAGAAAAAAATAGAGCGCGCTCCAATCGCCGTTTAGTCTCTCTCTTTCCAGCCACGCGCGGATCACGAATGCTCCGAGCACAAAAAATGCCGCCGCGAGCAGAAAGCTCAGCCGCCAATTCAATTTCCACGCGGGCGCCATCATCGCCGTATGAACTATCGAAAACTTCGACACCCGATGCCCGTCGATCCACAGTCCGGCGCCCGGACCCGCGTGATCTGGAAAGATCGTTCCCTGGCTCAGGCTGTACGATAGTTGCAGTGTGTTGCACTCATCCAGAATCGAATATGTCGCGGGATAGTAAACGATGTAGATCGCGCAAAATGAAATCAGCAGGCAGTGGAACAGCCATCGCCGCTGCATAGCGCCCGCGCGATTCATCACGCCGCCGCACTCGCGACGCCATCGTAAATCGGCAGGATGCCCGCGACCAGCCGCTCTCGTCCGAACTGCCGCTCCGCGCTCACCCGCGCCGCCGCTCCGATCCGTTTGCGCAGTTCACCATCTAACGCCAGCCGCTCGATACACTCGGCCAGTCCGTCAACGTCGCCGGGCCGATGCGTCAGCGCATCGACCTTCGGCTCGACGATTTCCGCCGCGCCGCCGGCGCCGCTAGCGATCACCGGCTTCCCGCACGCCATCCCTTCCGCAATTGCGAGCCCGAATGGCTCCGGCTCGGTGCTCGCGTGCACGACGATATCAAGCGCGCGCATCGCCGCCGCCGTATCGTCGAGAAAGCCGGTGAATCCGACGACGTGCTCCACGCCCAGCTCCGTCGCCATCTTGCGCAGGTCTTCGATTCGATGCTGGCTCCCCAAAGTCTCGTAGAGCGAGCCGCCGATCACATACGCGCGCAGCGGAAACTTGCCGGCTAGTTTCGAAAGCGCGCGGAGAAATACTTCGTGGCCCTTCCAGCGCGCCATCGTCGCGATCATTCCCACTCGAATCGTGCCCGACGCCGGCGCATCCATTCCCGCCAACTTGTCCAGGTCCGCAGCCTCGCCGCGCGGATTGAACTTATCGAGATCGACTGCATTATAAATCATCTCGACGCGCAAATTGCCGCCGCACACCGATCTCAGATCTTCGGCCACGCTGTTCGAGTTCGCTATCGCCGCGGTGCATCGATGCGCGTTCGCTCGAATGAGCCGCGACATCAGCGGACGCGATCCGACGTAGTCGCGGATATGCCAGATCAGCGGAGTGCCCGCGGTACGCGCCCACGCACCCAGAATATGCATTTTAAATCCGTTGCTGTGGATCACTTTCGGCGCGCGCTCCGCAATCGCTCCGCGCAATTTATAAAGGTATGCGGCGCCGGGCACGCCGGCGCGTCCAATCCCGCCGGCCAGCGCGAGCCGATCGAGTCGCCGGCCCGCGCCGCTCGCGCTCGAGTCGCCGAGCCGTGATAGCGCGCGCGGAAATGGAATCGCAGTTGCGCGAACGCCAAGCTCGAGCGCGCGATCTATCAACGGTCCTTCCGCTCCCGCGATCAACTCCAGTTGCCATTTCGGCCTTGCGGCTTTGATGCTCTCCATCAGCAACAGTAGACTTCGCTCGGCGCCGCCAAGCTGTCCGGTCGGGTTGAGATAGAGCACCTTCATGCCGCGCAGAGATTGTGCCGCGCCGAAAAATCGCGCAGCACCACGAACGCCAAAACTTGCAGCGCGCTCACGCGCCTGTCGTCTCGTATGAATCGATTCCACGTACCCGCAACGGCCGCCGGATTCAGCCCAAGCTCGCGCCAGCGCGATGCGTCGTTTGCCGCGTCCCGCGCGACCGAATGAAGCGCGCTCCCCGACGCCAGCCATCGCGCCCACGGAAATGTGAAGCCGCGCTTCGCCCGCTGCCATACCGCTGGCGAAACCCGATCGCCCGCGACGTCGAGCAGTAGCGGCTTCGGCCGCGGGTCAGGCGCCTTCCACTCACCCGGCATCGAGAACACCGCTTCGACCAATCGATGGTCCAAAAACGGCACGCGATATTCGATCGGCGCCGCCATGCTGAACGCGTCCGAATCGCGCAGCAGCATATGCCGCAGGTAAAGATTTATTTCGAAGTAGCTGATTCGATTCGTGACGCTGAGTCCCTGCGATTCGCGCCGCAACTCGTCGAGCAAATCCGAACCCAATCCGGTCGCCGGATCGGCCGCCGCCGGCAACGGCATCAGCGCGCGCCGCTCCGCCGGCAGAAACAACTCGCGCCGCAGCAGATACATCGCGAGCGCGTCGGGCGCCCGCCGGCAAGTCTCCGCGAGTTTGAGTCCCGCGCGAGTTCGCATCAGCCCACTCGCGATCCGCGCGCCCCCGCAGAGCAGCGGATTATTCCGCAGCGCGATTGCCCGCGGCACATCCTTGAACGTCGCGTATCCGCCGAACAATTCGTCGCCGCCGAGTCCCGAAAGCGCGACCGTCAGTCCCGCCACGCGCGCCGCCTTGCTGACGAAATAGGTGTTGAAGCCATCCACCGTCGGCTGATCGATCGCCGCGAGCGCATTTTCCAGATGTCCCAGCACCTCGGCCGCCGAAAGCCGGATATTCTGATGCTCGACCGCGAAGCGCGCGGCGGTCGCCGCTGAAATTTCGCTCTCGTCGAATTCCGGAGCATCGAAGCCGATCGTCAGCGTCTTCAAGACGCTGGTCGATTCGCCCGACGCGATCGCCAGCAGCGCCGACGAATCGATTCCACCGCTCAGAAAAATTCCGAGCGGCGCGTCGCTCGCAAGATGAAGCTTGACGGTCTCGCTGACTACTTCGCGGAGGCGCTCCACCGCGATCTCGCGCGACGCCGATTCGGCGTGCGCAATCGGCAAGCTCCAGTAGCGTTTGCGATGCATTATAGTGCCGCTCGCGAGATCCAGCCGAATCATCTCGCCGGGCCGCACCATCTCGATCCCCTTCACCAGGCTCGAATAGCCCTGCACGGCGCCTTGCGCAAGAAAACTCTCGACCGCCGCCGGATCGATTTCTCTCGCAACAATTTCCGGTCCCAGCGCCAGAATCGCCCGCATCTCACTCGCGAACGCGAGACCGCCGCCCACGATTCGATAAAAGTAGAGCGGCTTGATCCCCAGCCGATCGCGCACCAGGTAGCCGACGCCGCGCGCCGGATCGATCAGGCCGATCGCGAACATCCCGCGCCAGCGCTCGATTGCGCCCTCGCCGTAAGCGCGGTAGCTATGCAGGATCGCTTCCGTGTCGCATCGCGTGCGGAACAAATGGCCTTTGGCGGCGAGTTCCGCTTCGAGTTGCTTGAAGTTGTAAATCTCGCCGTTGAATGTCACCCACAGCGCGCCAGGATCGTTCGCCGATCGATCCGTCATCGGCTGATGCCCCGCCGGCGAGAGATCGAAAATCGACAGCCGCGTATGCACGATCGACACGGTCGGCGCCGGCTGCACGAAGCCCTCGTCGTCGGGGCCGCGATGACGCAACGCGTCGAGCAGCCGGCGCGATAGCACGCCGCCTTCGTCGCGAACGCCGATCAATCCGCCGATTCCGCACATTTGCTTGCTACCTGATCTCCAAACGCGTCGATTGAAATCTGCCGCGAACTTAGTCGCGTCCCTTGTGCAACTCGGAATCGGCCGCGTCGGCGAGCTTGCGCTTGAATGCCGCGACCGTCTGCGCGACGACCTGATTCTGCGGCGCCAGCGCCGCCGCCCGTTCGTAGGCCTTCCCCGCCGCGCTGTAGTCGTAGTTTTTCTCCGCGACCGCCGCGAGCTCCAGGTACGCCTCTGCCGAATCCGGCTTCAGCCGCGTCGCCGTGTCCATCATGATCATCGCCCGCGCGTATCGCTGGTCGCGATCGTACAGCCGGCCCAGCTCGATGGTGCAGTCGTAGGATTCGGCGTCGATTTCCAGCGCGCGATTTAACGCCTGCTCGGCGATATCGCGCCGCCCGCGCTGCTGCGCTCCGATCGCGACGCTCAACTCGAGCCGGCACGCGTCCACCTGGTTTGCGATTCCCTGCTCGATAACGCTGCGCGCGCGTTCATACTCCTCGTGCGGAACCAACACGCCCGCGATCAGTGCGGCGTAATTCTGCGCGTCGTCCGGGTCGGCCTCGATCGCTCGCTCGAAAAGCTCACCGGCCTTGCGCGGCTCGCCTGTCGCAGCATACGCGTCGCCGGCCTCGCGCAGATATTGCGCGCGCCGCTGCCGGTCCCGCTCGTTCGACGCCGCCTGAACAAACAGGTTCGCGCGATCCGCCGTCCTGCCGAGCGCCGCGTAATACTCGCCGAGTGTCAGCACCGAGCCGCGAAAGCCGTCCGCCACCGCGCGCCCAAGGCCCTTTTCGATCGCGCGACGCTGATCGTCCGCCAGCCACGGCAGAAGCCGCGGACTCATATAAGGATGCGCCCGCGAATCGGGCGCAACGTATGTCGATTGACCGATCTCGTTCATCGCATCGGCGCGCCGACCGCGATCGAGCAAATCCTGCGCGTAGCTGTCGCGCGCCCGCGGACTCGTCGGATCGAGCCACGCCCACGTCGCGATTTCACGCGAGCGCGCCGCCGGCGTCATCGTCGATCCGAAGCGAGCCAGGATTGATTCGTGAACCGAGGGATTGCCCGAATAGCTGAGCAGCAGATTGCGCGCGTCGGCGATCGTTCGCGGCTTGCCGATATCATACGGATACGGTGCGCCATGCTGCCGCATCGCAACGATTCCAAGCACCATCGCCGTTGCAATCGCCGGCCCGTAAATCCATCGTCGAAGATTCGCGACAGCCGTTTGCATGCCGGACGCAGATTGCGCGGCGCCGATCCGCAAGCCCAACGCCGCGAGCATCGTGAACAAAATCAGATTGGCCGGGATGTGCAAATCGAAGTCCACCAACTCGATTATCGACATCACGATCAGGCCGGCGATTATCGCGGCCATCGCGGGCGCCAGATGCGTCGGCGCCGACCGCAACGCTGTTCGGAGCCGTGCGGCGATTCGGACCATCAGCCATCCAAGCAATGCGACGCCGACCACGCCGGCATCGACCATCATCTCGAGATAATCGTTGTGCGCCGCGTTGTTGATTAGCCCGGTTCGCGGCGGCGGCTGGAACCGAAAAAATATCTCCGGCCACGCGCCCATCCCGACGCCGAACAGCGGAAACTCGCGCACGATTTGCGGCGTCCGGGCCCACACCGAATAGCGCCCGCGCAAATCGAGTCCGCCGTGCAGCACCGTATCGCCGAATCGTCCGATCGTTTGCTCGCGCCCCTGCTGGCCCGCGAATATCAGCGCGAGCACTGCCAGCGCCGCAAGAATTCCAACCGATACCGTCAGCGGATTCGCTTTCGCTGTTTCTCCTTCGACGCCGACGCGATCGCGCGATCGAAGATGAACCAGCGCGATCATCAGCGACGCGCCCACACCCAGTCCAATCCATCCGGCGCGCGATTGGCTGAGCGCCACCGCCACGAAAATCACGAATGTCGCGAACCCGTACATCACGCGAGTCGCGAGGCCGCTGCTCGAGCGCGCCGGAAAACCGCCGAATATCAGTCCCGCGAGCGCGAGCGGAAAGATCATCGCGAGGTAGCCCGCGAAGTGATCCGGATTCACGAACGGCCCGCACGCGCGGCGCGCCGCCTCGCCCAGATTCGGCGCGCCCCAATCGTACGGAACCATCACCCACAGGATTTTCCCGTTCCACGTCCCCCAATTCGCGAGGCCCGCAAGCGCGACGATCACTCCGCTCGCCAGAATCGCGAGCATCAGAACTCGCGTCAGCGCAAAGCCTTCCTTCACTTCGCGCCCGGCGCCGGCCGGATAGAAGATCGTCGCGAAGAACAGCGCGATCAACGCGAGCGCCCCGATCAATGCAGCAATCGTGAGCGGCCACGCGATCGATAGCGGCCGCCATCGACGCGCGTATATCTCCGGCGCCGCGCGTATCTGCTCGACTTTTTGCGCCCGCCCGATTTGCGCCGGTTCTGCCGCCGCACTTGATCCGATCTCGCCCCGATTCAGTGCGACCGGCGCGAACGGTATCGCCGCGCCGCGGCGAACTTCATCTTCCGTCGGCAGGATCACCGGCCCGTCGCTCTTCGATACCGACACCGCTGTCCCCGGGTCATTCAAACTTTCGTGTGGCGCCGTGCTCGGCCAGCCGGGATAAACCTGGCGGTAGAATCGATACGTCGAAGGTGAGATCGCTTGCAGCATCGCGGGCGGCAGCGGGATCAACTGGAATCCCACGAACAGCACCAGAATTCCGCATGGAACGCGAAGCGCGCGCAGCAGCCCGGCGTCGATTCGCCCCGCGCTACTATCAGCGCCCGCGATCGACTTGAGCTTCACCATCCACAGCGCGAACAGCGCGAAGCACATCAACTCCGCGAGCCTGTATGCCCACGGATAGACCGACCCGAACAGCATCGGGCCGGAAAAAATGAGGCAACCCGCGGTTACCTCAAATAGCCTGTCAGGATTGAGGCGAATGCGCGAAATGGCGTTGGCCTGCGGGAGTTGGCGGGCGCGATCTACCGGTTCATGAAGTCCGCGGCATCGGGCATCTCGATATCCGCATTCGCGCTGCCTTCGAGAATCTCGTTGGTATAGTGGTAGTAATAATTCTTGTAGTACTTGTATTCCGGGCTCTGCAGATTGACCTTGTTGAGCAGCACGCCGAATATCTTCGCGCGCGCATATTTCAGCCGCGCGCACGCCACCCGAATCTGCTGCTTCGCCGTGGTCGCGCTGTTCACTACTACGACCACGCCATCGGCCATCGTCGACAGCACGATCGAATCGCTGACCGGCAGGATCGGCGGCGAATCCACGATCACGAAATCGAAGTGAGCCGCCGCCTCGCTGATGATCTGCTTCATCTTCTCCGAGCCGAGCAGCTCGGTCGGATTCGGCGGCAGCGATCCCGACGTCAGTACCGATAGCCCCTCGACCTCCGTCTGCCGGATCATTTCGAACGTATCGCGCCGCCCCGTCAGCACTTCGGTAAGTCCCGGCTCCTTGTCCATCGCGAACACGCGATGCACTCTTGGCTTGCGCAAGTCCGCGTCGATCAGCAGCACCTTGGCCCCGGTATGCGCAAACAGCACGGCCGAGTTGGTCGAGGTGACGGTCTTGCCCTCGCCGCTGGTGGTGCTCGTCATCAGGATCACTTTCGGCGGCGCGCCCGCGCGCGACAGCAGGATTCCCGTGCGCAGCGTCCGGTACGCCTCACCGTGCACCGAGTACGGACTGAACGCGCCGATCAGTTCGCGCGGATGCCCATTGACGGACGGCATCTTCGACGACGATATCGCGCCCGCCTTCGACCCATTGCGCATCGCGGTCGAGATTACGTTCTTTAATTTTCGGCGGCCGTTGCGATTGTCGCCGTCCTGCTGCGAGAACAGCGGCACCACCGCCAGGTTGGGAACTCTGAGGTACGATTCCACTTCTTCCGGCGTCTTCAGCCGGTTGTTGAGGAACTCCAGCAGAAATGCCAGCGCGATTCCCGCCACCAGCGACAGCACCGCCGCTTCCATCACGCTCTGCATGATCTTCGGACTCGACGGACCGCCCGGCACTTCCGCGCTATCGATCACCACCACGTTCGAGGATCGCGCCTGCGCCGCCAGCCCGACGTCCTTCATCCGCTGCAGCACGCTGTTGTACAGCTCGCGATTGGTATCGACCTCGCGCTGCAGAATCGCGTACTCGACCGCCGCGTCATTCAGCCCGAGCGCGTGCGCGCGATCGCGGTCCATCTCTTCCTGCAGCTTCTGCTGCCTGATCTGCGCCTGCTTGTACGCCGATTCGATACTTGATCGCACCCGCTGCACTTCTTCGTCGATACTGTGCTGCACTTCATCCCGCTTCGCCTGCAGCCGCGCGAGCGGCGGATAATCCGGCTTGAACTGCTTCGCCATCCCCGCGTATTCGGTCGAGAGCTGATCGTATTCCGCGCGCAGTTGCTGCAGCGCCTTGTCCTCGTGCAGTTGCGGCAACACTTCGTACTGCCGGTTGCGCACCATCTGCACCTGCGATTCCATCTCGAGCGTCGCCACCTGCGCTTCGGTCAGGTCCTTGCTCAACACCGCGAGCCGATCGAGCACGATCGTTTCCTTGCCGTCGAGCGACATCAGCCCCGGCACGATCCCCTGGTCGCGCCGGTACCGATTCAGCGCATACTCGGACTTCTGCAGCTTCTCCTTGAGCTCGACCAGCTTCAGTTGCAGGAACTTCTGCGCTTCCTCGTTCGCCTGGCTGTGCAGCTCGATCCCTTGCCGGATGTATGCGTGCGCGTGCGCGTTGGACAGCCGCGCCGACAGTTCCGGATCGGGCGTGGTGAATTCCACTTTCACCAGGTTGGTGTCCGGCACCGGCCGCACCGCGAGACCGCCCATGTACGCGCCGACCGCCGCCGGGCTCACTCCGTCCAGTTCCGGAGCCGGGTCCGCGCTCGAAGCGGCGGCCTTCCTCGGTTCTGATTTTCCCGCGACCCCGTGAATCCAGTGTCCGATCGCCGCCTTGGCCGAGCCGTACCAACCGGGCGCGCTCTTCTGTCGCGAAGTCAGCCGCTTTTCGAGGCCGTTGTACTTGATCGCGCTGACCGCCAGGCTCCGGCTCTTGAGTATCTCGTATTGAGTCTTGTTGAAGGTCTCGTAGTAGTCGTATTGGTCGGTGCTGGAATTGTCCCCCTGCACCTGGCTGCCGAATATCTGCGGCGTCCCAGGCTTGATCAGCATCGTCGCGCTGGCCGTGTAAAGCGGCGTCTCGATTAGAACCCGGATCGTTTTGAGCGCGCTGAAGCCGAGACAGATCGCGACGATCAGCGGCAGATGCTTTCTGATCGTGCGCCAGTATTGATTGAAATCGATCCGCCCTTCGTCCTCGTCGAAAAAATGGATCCGATTGTCATTCGGATCGATTTCGTCGAGCGCCGCCGTGCGGCGGATGAAGTATGGCGAAGGTTGCGTCATCGGAATTTCCGCCTCAGAACGTGTAGCCCGGCACCGGTACGCGCGTCAGCAGGTTGTACACCACGTAGGGAGCGATCTTCAGGTCCGAGTACGGCACATCGATTACATCATTGGCGCGCACCGGGATATCCGGATCCTCGCCCTTGGAAATTCTAACCAGGTTCATCGGGATCGATACCTTGCTGCCGGTTCCGTCACTGCGAATCAGCGTCGCCCGGGTCGGATCTGCCGCGAACATCGCGCCGCCCGCGGCGCCCACCGCGCCCAGCACCGATAGCCCCGATCCGACCTGAAAAAATCCCGCCTTATAAACCCAGCCCGTCACCATCACGTTGCCGCCGCCCGGCACCACTATAATGTCGCCTGGACTGGCCGGCATGTTCACATACTTGCGACTGCCCGTCATCGCGGTCTTGAGCGGTATCACCACGGCCGGGCCGTTGCCCAGATTCTGCTCCAGGCTCACGACATCCACCACGCCTCCCTGCGCTTGCTCCCGGTCGGGCGATTGTCCCTTTGCGATCGCCGGACGCACCGTCTTGCCCGCGGTCCGACTCGGTTCAGCGTACGCCGCCGCCAGCTCCGCCAGTTTGCCGCGACCGCCCTTTACTTCCGGCAAAATAACAATTTCGTCGGCCGCGTCCGGCGTCATTCCACCCGCCTGCGTGATGACATCCAGGATGCTATCGCCCGACCCGGTAAGCACCACCAGCCCGGGTCTGCGGACCGCTCCGACCACCGCGACCTGCCGGCTGTGGTACTCCTTCACGAACACATCGACCTGCGGATCGTACATGTACTTGCCGAGCGCCGCTTTCAACCGATCGCGAAACCCGCTCTCGCTCATCCCCGACGCCTGCACGATTCCGATCAGCGGCAGCTCGACTTCCCCGTTGCCACTCACGCGAACGGTTCGATCCTTCAGATCGTCCACGCCCGGCGCCGATACTTCGATCACGTCGCCCGGTCCGATCGGATAATCAGTCGAATCCTTGGCGGTGGCACGCTTCTCCCACAGCGCATCCAGTCTCTCGATATTGATCTCCGACGACCCGATACTTGGCACTCTCGGATCGATAGCCGGCGCTCGACCGATCTCGGCTGGCTCGGGCGGAATTGGCGGAGCACTGGCGCACGCGGCCAGCCCGATCGCCAGCAACAGAGCATTTGCCGCCAACGCCATGCAACTTGTCAGCTTGTTCGTCTTCAATCGCTTTTATTGGCGCTCGACTCTATCACTGATCCAGTTGCTAACGCTCACGCAGATACCACAAAAGATCGCGCGTATGCGTCCGCCCTCCCTTGGATTCGCTAATCGCAAGGACGCGCGACCCCCTTGGAACAACGCTCGACACGCCGTCGATCGCGACTCATCGGCGGTTCCGCAAAATTCGGCCACTGGTAAGTTCGTCACATTGATGAAGAGCCTACACCCGCCAAAGGGAATAGTATTGTCAAATAGCATCTAATACAACAGGTTTGGACGCGTAGATGTGATGTAATTTCGACGTTCGATCGCGAGTTGCAGGAGAGCAATCACCCGCCAAGTCGAAAAGCGATAGCGTTCGAGTGGATAAAATTCAGGTCGGGAATCTACTAAACACTATCGAGCGGCGTAAAAATTGAGAACTTGCCGAAGTAACCGATCCCGCTGAGCATCGCAAACAGCGGAACCGCCGGGATTCGATACCGCGACATCGCAGCCGGCAATGCCGCCGGCAGGATCATCAACATCGCCGCCACCAGCAGAAACGCGATCATCATTTTCTCGCGGCCGGCCTTTCTTCTTATCTTTATAAACGCGATCGCAATTCCCGCCCACGTCACGAGCATCAGCACGGATTGCAACCCGACCAGCAGCGTCAATACCGGCGAACTTAGCAAATCGCGTAGCCGCGTTGGGACATCTGACGTCGCGACCTCGAGCCGCTTCGCTCCGCCGGACGTTTCAATAAAGGGCGCCAGATTCGCGCGGTCCGGTATCCAGAGCAGCCACGCCAGGGAGCGCGCCGTCACCGCCGCGGCGCCGATCGGATCGTTGGCATAGATACCGATCGAATGCGTGATCATCTTATGCTGCTTGCTTGGGGGCGTGTCAGGGTAATTCTCGAACCTCTCGCCGATCTCATTCGCCAGCTCGCGCTGAACCACCGGAAATTGCAGGCCAGTCCGATTCCACACAACACCCGCCGCGCCAAAATAGTAAAGCGCCAGCGCCCCGTCGGTGCTGATCGTCCAGACCCCGCTCCGCACGCGATTCCTCGCCACCCACCCCGCCGTAACGAGGCCAGGTATCGCCGCGGCTACGATCGCGATCGCTGCCCTGCGGCGCCAGTCACCGCTCGAGGCGATCAGAGCCGCCGCACCGGCAAAGATCGGCAGCGAAAGGCCAATCGGCCGCACCAGGATCGCCGCGCCCGAAATCACTGCCGCGCCAACGATCAGCATGATACCCTCGCGGTCGCTCTGGCCGCGCCCGATTGCGATCAGTTCGAGGCAAATCGCCGCCGTCACCAGGCCCTGAAAAAGGCCGTCGGACATCACGCGGTCGCCGTTTACGATCGAAGGCACGTCCAGCGCCAGCAGGATCGCCGCCGTCGCACCGGCGCGGATTCCCCAGAATTTCGCGGTGGTCAGCCCCGCGACCAAGCACGCGAGCGCGCCGATTATCGCCTGCACGAACAGCGCAGCCTTGAGACTCGGCATCGCCGCCAGGAACAGCGGATAGCCCGGCGTGCGCAACACTTCCGCCGCCGCGCATCCCGTCGCTAGATCTTTTGCGAAGCCGCATCCGGCTCTAAGCCCGTCTGCCAGTTCGACGTAGCGCGACGAATCATTGTCCATCGCCCACGCATCGAGGCTTCGGAACAGGGGCGCGGCTCTTATCGCGAACGCGAAAATCGCGATCGCCGGCACGATCCATCTTTGTCTGTCGCTCGGCAGGAAGAACCGGTTCATGGTGAAGCTACTATCGGTCACATGGCGCGATCACATCCAGACGCGGATGCAGCGCATCCACCGCTCGTGTCGCGCCCGAGAATCGGCGTCTATCTTCTCCGCCAGTTTACTTCCCGATGCAATTGACGTTGATCGTATCGCCATGCATGTCGGCGCTCGCCGGCTGAGTCAGCGTGACGTGATTGGCGTCGCTCCACACCTGCTTCATCGCAGCGCCGGCCGTGATATCCTCCGCGACGCATACCGGCTGATTCGCAAACGCCGCCGCGCTTCCCATCGCGACTGCACAACTGGTCTGCGTCCCGCCGCCCACCACGATCGCGAATGCATTGTTAGTTCCGCCCGCCACGACCGATCCGTTCGGCGACGATCCGCATGCCGACACCGTCGGCGTCGTATTCGCGACGCCGTTGGTGACCGACGACAGGATCCCGCCGTTGCCCAGCGTGAGACTCTTCAGCGAGCTCTGATCGGCGATTGCCTGCGCCTTCGTCAGATCGTCCGCCAGCGCCACCCCCGACGCGCCGAGCGATCTGCCGTTGATCACCGGGTTGATCCACATGACCGGATTGCCCGGCGACGTTGTCCCGATAAACCCGATCAGCGGCGCCGGAGTGCCGCTCGTCTCGACGTGAGTGCCGATCAGCGTGACGCCGATTCCGTTGTCTTTGGGATTGATTTGAATTGCGTTCTGCATGCCGTCCTGCAAGTCGCCGCCGATGAACTCATAAGTCCCCGATTGCGACACCTTGACCGGCACCTGTGATCCTCCGGTCTCGAAATCTACCGCGACGTCTTCGAAAACGTAGTCGTGGAACACCACGCTCGACGCCGCGTTCAGATCATTTAGCGTCTGACTCCCCGGCGAGATGAAGAGCTGCGAATAAACTCCGCCCGCATCGGTGAGATTCAGCCCGTAGTATCCCGGCATCACCGTGAGCCAATCCGCTTTCACCAGGCCCGACGCGCCCGATATCTCCAGCGCCGCCTCGCCGAACGCCGCCGCATTCAAAAACAGATGATTCAGATGCGCGCCGTAAGAGTTGTTGTAGATCCGAATCGGGCAAACCAGTCCGCCCGCCGCCAGATGCTCCAAATTCAGATACAGCGATCCCACCGCCAGCACGCTGTAGCTGCCGCCGCTGAAGCCCAGGTAGCTGATCCGATTGTTCGCAGAGCCGCCCAGCAAATCGAAATTGTGGATCGGTATCCACTTCGGCACCGCGCCCGAACCCGTCACCGTATCGACCTTGATCAGCGTGTCGCGCACCTCCGCGATGTTCATCAGGAACATCGTGTTGCCGTCCGATCCGAATTTCGTGCTCGGCGCCGTGAAGTTCGACGTATGCCGCGCCAGGTCCGATATCCGGATCGAGTCGAGTTGTCCCTGGAACTGGCTGCTCACGTTGATTCCGTTGAATTGCGCCTTGTTGCCCAGCACGAAATTCTCAGCCGGCTTCTGCACGATCGTTCCAGTCGCCGGCTGCGACGCCCCGATCTGTACGCCGTCGAGAAACAGCCGCACGAACGATCCGTCGTAATTGAGCTCGATCGCGTGCACCACGTCCGGCGTGAAATTCCCCGCCGTCGATACGCACTGTTGTCCGCTGCCGCTGGTCGTGAAGCATCCCGTCAGCGTATTCGGCGATCCCGGCTGCACATGGATATCGACCGCGCTGTCGATCCCGTTGACCCGATACAAGTCGTCGCCGAAGCTCGCCATGATGTACGGCTGCCCGAAACCGGTGCCGGTCATCTTCGCGAACAACTCGACGCTGATCGACGCCATCCCATTGAGCGGTTGCGCGTTGTGGAATACCGCCGATCCGTTGTTGCCCTGGGTCGCATCCTTCAGGTTCACGTACCAGTACTTGCTGCCGGGAAAATTGAGCGAGTTGCCCGCTCCCGTCGCCAGTGAAGGCGCGAGGAACGCTCCGAGGTCCGTGATATTCTGGGGACTCTCTACGTAAAAAATCGGGAATTGCCCCGGACCCAGCGCTGGCACCGAGGCATTGATTATCGACGTATACTCTCCGTCGCCGCGAACGTTGATCGGCGATCCGCAGCTCATGATGATCGAAAACGTCGTCCGATAACGGCCCGCCGGAAAATACACCGTCGGCGTCTGGATCGGATCGATCGCTGCCGCGGCGCACGCCGCGTCATACGCCGCCTGGATCGCCAACGTATCGTCGGTCAGATTGTCGCCTCGCGCGCCGCCCGCGTAAGCCGGATTGCGCACGTTGAACAGCCCGTCGTTGTTGAACCCCGCGATCGACGGAGTCCCGCCGTCCGACGACCCGGCCAGCGAAACCAGTTCCGCGTAGGCGTCGCCTTGCAGGATCGGCGAAGCGCTCGCCACCGACGCTGCCTTGATCGCGATCTGCGCCGCCGACAGTGTCGCGCTGCCGCCGCAACAAAATGACGTCGTCGCCACCACGCTCGATCCCGCCGGATGCACCTGCGTGTAGGCGCCCGCCGAATGAGGCAGATTGCCGCCCGGCGTTTGCTGCCACGCGAGCGTCCCCCGGCTGAACGATACCGCCTGCGCGTAGCCGCTCGATCCCGCCCCGAATACCAGCACCAATTCGCTCGGCGCCGCGATCGTCAGCGGCGACAGCGTCACCGACGTCCCGCCGACGCTCGCAAACGTCGAACTGTCGATCGGCGCGCTCACGTTCGCGCCCGTGATCGCCATGATCCCGCCGACCGCGTATTGCCCGCCGGTCCACGTCCATTGATAACTCGACGGCTCGCTGCTCCCCGCCACGTGAAAGTACTCGACCAGCATCCCGCCCGCCGAGTCCGAACGCACCGGCGTCCATCCCGACGGCGGCGTGATCGTGAGATTCGCCTGGATAAAAAACGACGCGACCTCGAGCATCCCCGCCGCAAGGCACGATGGTTTTGGGAAAGTGATCGATCCGCCGCCCGCCACCTGTCCGACACTCGAGCACGCCACCGCCGGCGGCGGCGAATCCACCAGCGTTGCCTTCGCCTGGTTCGAGTAAAGCGGCGCCTTGCCATCGAGCACGGTCTGCACGATCGGGTTCGGCAGCGGTCCCGACAGATCGTTGCCGCCCGCCTGCCCGAATACGAGCGCGTCGCCCGCCGCGGTTCCATTCGCCAGGCCTGTGAGCTTGTTCCCGTTGGCGTTCAGATTCGCCTCCAGCGCTTCCGTCGCGCATGACCACACCCCGCGCGTAGCGCGCGCCCACGCCCCCGATCCGCTGCCCGCGCATGGCGCGACGCGCTTGCAGTCCTGGCAGTAGAACAGCATGCCGTCCGCGGGTATCGGCAAGTTCGCGAACGCCAGGCTGACGATCGTCGGCGATATCGGCTGCACGCCCGAGAATCGATTATTGATCGCTGTGCGAAACTGAAGTCCCGCCCCCACCCCGGTGAAATTCGGAATCGGCCGATACGCGCCCGGCGGCGGCAATTGCGCATGCGCGCTGGTGCACGTCCAGACCATCGCCGCCAGCGCCGCCGCTGCGCACCTGATTGCTGCCCCCATCGAAGTTCGAGTCAACTGCATTCGATGCACCTGCCGGTCGGTTATTCGGTCGCGGCCTGCATCTCGCAACGATCGTGTCCTGCGCCAACTACGGCGGAATCGGTTCGAGCCGGAGTCTTACACGCAGCGTCAAACCGGCATAAGGCTGAACAGTTCAGGGCCGAACTGTTCAGGACGCCGCCTCGCTCGTTTTTTGTCCTGAGAGTCTGTGAATGTTTGTCTGGATGAGAACAATCCGACGACTTTTGTCGCTCTGGGAGTCGGTGAATTGTAGGTCGCGCGCGATCCGACGACTAACGTCATCTCGAACCGAAGCCCGATTGAAAGCTCCCTTACATCATCCTGAGAGTCTCTGAATTTTCTGCGAGCAAGCTGGCCACGCGGTCATTCACCGAGCGCTGCCTCCATCCGTCATCCTGAGGCTGCCGTAGTCGAAGGATCTCGGAGTAAGGCCAAGCTCGGGATTGCTGTACCCTCCCTCGATGAGCTCAGCGAAAGCGCGGACCGACCACCCTAATCCCGACGCCCTCGACTACCAGCGCCGCCACGTGCGCCGCCGTCGGCCGAATCGAAAACATCGACCATCCCGCCCATTCCGCGCCGCGCTTTATTTCAGCCGGCTCACCGGGCCGCAGCGTTACCTCGAAGCTTTTCAGATCGCGCGATAGTCCGTCGCCGCGCGCCTTGACGCAGGCCTCCTTCCGCGTCCAGCAATTGAAGAAGGCTTCCGCCTGATACTCCGCCGGCAGCGCTCGCAGCGCCGCGACTTCGTTCGCCGCAAAGAAATTCTCGGCGACTCGTCCCGCCGCCGCCTTTTCATCGATCGCCTCGATATCGACGCCGACCTCCCGCTTGCGCGCGAACGCATACATAGCGAGGTCATGCGTATGCGACAGATTGAAGCGCAGATCCGCTCCCGTCTCGGCGCCCAGCGACGGCTTGCCCCACGCGTTGTATTCGATTTGGATCGATTCGGCCGGCCGCCCCAGATACTCCGCCAGCATCTCGCGCAACCGCGCGCGCGCCACGATGAATCTTCTCCGATGATGCGCGAACTGGTAGCGCTGCGCGCGCTCGATTTCGTCCGCGCTCAGGATCGCTTCTGATCGCGCCAGGTCCTCATCGATACGCTCGAGCCGCACGCACCAGATGTGAACTTCGTCTTCCGCTATCTGATGCACATTCGGCGACAAGTTCGGATGCGTCTCCGCTCAAAATTGAACCAGCAATCCTTCGGTAACACCGAACTGGCACGGACGAAAATCGACGAAATATTTATGCTCTCCGCCGCGCCGAATCTTTGGCGCCACCTGCTCGATGCATCCAGCCCGCCAGATTCCGTCCACCAGCGCGAAATCGATCGAGCCGTCAGGATAATCGCTAACATCCGGATACTCCTCGACCCCTCTCAGCTCATACCTGATGCTGCCGGATTGTTTGAGCCGGCTCGATACCAATCGATACCAACCCGGATCGCTTTCGATACTATGCAGCCAGCCGCATCGCTCGGCCAACCACAACGTCGACATTCCCGAACCGAATTCTATGACGCGCCAATCGCGTTCGATCGCTCGGTCAAGAAACTTGACCGCACGATACGAAATCCACGGAGTCGCAGAGCGATACCCGAAGTATCGCGCGCCGATCGCGCTGAACAACGCCTGCGGTGCGAACAGCGCCCCGGCGAAATCCACCAAGTCGCCTTTCTCGTCATGGAAACGTGTGCGCTTGAAATCGGACCCCGCTATTAAGTGCTCCGTGAGCGCCATGCCCTTGCGACGCATTCGTTGCACACCCCGCGTTGCCGAGTCGATTCAGCCTGCCGCGATGACCGGCTCGACCTCGGTGGCGGATTCCTCCGCCGCGATACCCATCGTGTCCGCGAGCTTGCTCGCTACCTTCGCCACTCCCGGCTCCGCCAGCAGCGCCAGATGACCACCCTCGACCGCGACCACCTCGAAGCCGCCGCGCACCAGCCGTCCCCATCCGTTGTCCGGCAATCGATGTCGCCCGACCAACGATTCGGTTCGCCGGAACAGCAGCACGCGCCCCGCGTACGGCTTGGGCACGTACTCGCGGCTCGCGATCACGTTCGCCAGGATCACGTCCATCGGTTCGCGCGGCGTCGGCCGGCTGATCGGCAACCCGAACGGCCGCGCCATCCGCCAGCCGTGAATCCTGAGCCTGAGGCGCAGACGGCGCCAAATTCCGGATGCCGTTTCGCGTAGCTGGCTGAGTCCTCCGCTCGCGACGTGACTCGCATGAATCCGCGCGTTGCGCGCCATCCGCGCTACGATCGGATCCGACACGGTGGGACACGCGCTATCGACCATCACCACCAGTTCGGCCGGATAGCCCTTCGCGGCGAGTTGCTGCGCGACTTCGTAGGCCAGCACGCCCTCCGCGCTGAATCCCGCGAGATAAAACGGACCCTCGCGATGCGCCTTCAGGATCGATTCGACCTCCGACGCCGCGATCTCCTCGAGCCGGTACGGAACCCTGAGCTTCAATTCGTCGGGTAACGTGATTCCCAGTATCGGTTGATCGTCACCCAGCCGCCGCGCCAGCGGCACGAATGCGTTGAAGCTACCCACCACGTAGAGCGGCGGTCGCGTCCCGTGCGGCTGGATCGGCCAATGCGCGTGCGAAGCGCTCCGAATGCTCTCCGGCGGCGCTTTTTCAGTTGCCGCATCCCCTACGTCTGCTTCAGGTTGCTCGTCCGAAGCGGCATCGAGTAGCGGGCCACCGTCGATCAGCGCCGCCAGTCCGGCAACCGTCGGCCGCTCGAAAAAAGTAAGAATCGAGATTTGAGGTCCGCCCATCGCGCGCAATCGCGAGACCACCTGCGCCAGCAACAACGAATCGCCGCCCAGCGCCAGAAAATGATCGTGGATTCCAACCTGCGCCACTCCCAGCACGCTCTGCCACACTTCCGCCAGCCATTTCTCCGTCGCGGTTTGCGGCGGCACGTACGGCGCCTGCAGGGATTCGGTGTCCTCGCGCTCCAGACCGAAGTGCGCGGCAAGCTCGCTCCGTTGCAGCTTGCCCGTCGGTCCCCGCGGGATCCTATCGACGAAGACGATCCGGCTCGGCACTTTGTAGTCCGCCAATCGCTCCGCCGCGAAATTGCGGAGATCGCGCTCGGCGAGCAAGCTCGAGTGCCGCAGCACGGCCGCGACCGCAACCTGTTCCCCAAGTCGAGGGTCGCGAACCGCAAACGCCACCGCCTCGATCACGTCGGGATGAACGCTGATTGCTTCGTCGATCTCGCGCAGCGAGATTTTCTGGCCGCCGCGGTTCACTATCTCCTTGATGCGCCCGGTGATGTACAAATACCCGTCTGCATCCAGCCGGCCCTCATCGCCGGTGCGAAGCCATTCTCCGGCAAAGGATTCCCTATTCGCTTCAGAATTGTTTGCGTAACCGCGCATCACCGTCGGTCCGCGAACGACGATTTCGCCGGTCTCGCCCGGCGCCAGAAGTTTCCCCACTTCATCCATTACCGCAACCGGAATTCTGCCCGTCAGGCCTGACGAACCCGGCTTTCGAATCTTCGGCGGCAGCGGATTGACCGAAACCTGCTGGGAAGCTTCTGTCAGCCCATAACCCTGGAGCACTGGCGCCTTCAACGTCGCTTCCATTTCGGCATGAAGCTCAACTGACATCGGCGCAGCAGCCGAACGGATGAATCGCAATTTCAGATTGGACAGCGCGCCCGGGTTCTCGCGCGCGCGCGCCAGCACCGACTGATGCATCGTCGGCACGCCGAAATACCACGTCGGCGCAAATTCCTCGCACCATTCGAAAAATCGCGGCGCATAGAATCCCGGCGTGCACACCACGCCCCCGCCCGACGCGAGCGACGCCAGCAGCACGCCGACGATTCCGCTCACATGAAATAGCGGCATCACGTTGAGACATCGATCGCGCTCCGTCAGCGCTATCGATTCGACGATATTCTCGACCGACGCCTCGATATTCGCCTGCGTCAGCGGCACCATCTTCGGCCGCGCGGTCGTCCCCGAAGTGAACAGCACCAGCGCCTCGTCGCCGGCCGTCGCATGCACGTCGAGCGGAGCACCGAAATTCCCGTCACCGATGTCGAGCGAGAAAATCCCCGCCGGCGAATCCGCCTCGATCCGCATCCGGATCACGCGGATACCGCGCGCCTCCGCCACCGCGATCGCCGGCGAATCCACGCCCTCCTCGACGATCAACGCAGCCGGCGCCAGTTCCGTGAGAAAGTACTCGAACTCGTTCGCGCGATAGCCCGGATTAAGCGGCGCGCACGCCGCGATCATCGTAACTGAAAGAAAACACGCCGCCATCTCGGGCCCGTTGCCGAGCACCACCGCGACGCGCTCGCCCCGCCCGACGCCCGCCCGAGCCAGCGCCGACGCCACCGCCTCGCAATGCCGCATCAACCGTCCATAGCTGATCGGTTTTCGGCCCGGCGCGAGCAGCGCAATCGCGTCGGGATTGCGCGCCGCCTGCCTCTCTATGATGCGGCTAACAGCCATTGCGGCGATTCTGGCTCTTGATGTCCCGATAAAACTACAAGTAGCCGACTTTGACAATCAGACACGTCCGATTGTCGAGCGCCCCAAGTCACGGCTGTCGGCGAAGACTCTATTTCGCAGGGGGTGTTGTGCGGAGCGTCTGATCGCTGTTTGGGGCGATCCCTCGGTGCGCGATTGCGATCGCAGGTGCACTCGGTGCGATTCCCCAATCCACTGTCAGGCCGTCCGCATCAACGTAGGAAACCGCGGTCTGTCCGCCCGCCATGAATGTATAGATTCCGGGCGCGAGGTCGTGGATCGCGTAGCGGCCACTCGAGTCCGAAAGTGCTGAACCGATCTGAATCCCCGCTGGATTCTTGATCGCTACCGCCACTCCCGCGATCGGCGCACCACCCGCATCGGCTACCCGTCCCACAACTTCGGCGGCGAAGCAGTGCGCCGTAGCGATCCCGCCGACGGCCGCGACGCCCAGAACCAGGAGCGACAGATTTTTCATTCGAGGCGGCGCTTACGACCTGAGCGGCCCCGGAACGTTGCTCATCAACGCCGCCGCCTCCATCTCCACCAATGCCGCGTCGCTGCCGTTCGCCGACTTCATATCCGTGAGTCCCAGCCAGAATCGCCGCAGCATCATCCGATGATCCATCGCGAAGGATTTGAGCGCATCGATCTGTTCCGATGACAGCGATTCCTGCGCGATTACGATCTCGTGAAACGGCTTGCGCGCCACGATCTCCGCCAGATCCGTGATTCCTCCCAGCACCGGATATCCGTGGAACAGCTTGCCATGCTTGAAGCGATCCTCGTCGATAAGTCCGAGCAGTTCTACATGATTGCCGAGACTCGCCTGCCAGTGCTGGATGACCGCCTGCCCGCGTCCGTCCGCGCCCACCACGATCGCCCGGCGCGGCGACGACGCGAGCAGTTGCGCAATTCTGCCGAAGACCGGAAACGACCACCGCGTCGCCATCAGGAAGTTGAACAGCAACAGCACGAACACCACCGCGGTCGAGTGCGTGATCGAAATCGGCAGCACGGTCGCCGCGATCACCACCATCACGCCGGCCAGCATCGAGGCGACCGCGAAGCGCACCGCCTCCGCGACTCCGGTATATCGCCAGATACCGCGATAAACTCCCGCGAACAGAAACGCGCCGCATCCAATCACCACCACATACGGCAGCCCGATCAGCATCTGGCCCACCTGATCGGGCCGCAGGTGAAAGTCGAAACGCAGGCTCATCGCGCCAAAATACGCCGCCATCACCAGCGCCACGTCGAGCACCAGTTCCACCAGCCGCCGCTTATACCCGAAGCTCAGAATTATCCGCGCGACCGGCGGCAACTCCGCGGCGCGGCTCTGCGACTCCGTGTCGAATGATTTGTCCATCAGGAACAATGCCACCAGCGCGAAGAACAGCACGACGAACGGCAGCAGCAACACCGCGTCGTAACCCGGCACGAGGCTGATCGCGATCGCGCATGCGCCCGCGAGCGCCTGCAGCGCAACCAGCGTGCCCGCCGCCCGCGATTCCGAGAGTCCCAATCGCGCCAATCGATGATGCGAATGGTCCAGCCCCCGCTTGGAGATCGGTTTCCCCAGCGCGAGCCGCGTGATCGTCACCGTTACCGTGTCGAGCAACGGCACCATCAGCGCGAGCAGCGGCATCGCCAGCCGCGCCGGCATCGAGCCTTCGCCCGCGTGGCTCGCCTGGATCGACAAAACGCCGAGAATCAGCCCGACCGTGAGAGCGCCTTCGTCGCCCATGAATATCGACGCCGGCGGATAATTGAAAACCAGGAATCCCGCCATCGCGCCGCTCAGCGCGAGCGCCGCCGCCATCGTCGCCTGATGGTCATGCAGCGCCGCGACGATCGCGATACTGGTCGCCGCGATCATTCCAACGCCGGCCGCGAGCCCGTCGAGTCCGTCGATCAGATTGAAAGCGTTGGTCGCCACCAGCAGCCAGAAAATCGTGAGCGCGATATTCGCCCACTGGTACGGCAGCAAATCGAGTTGCGGTCCCCACACGCCAAGCAGGCCGATCGCGATCAGCTCCAGCGCCACCTTGTAGCGCGGCCGCAATTCCATCAGGTCGTCCAGCAGTCCCACCGCGAACATCGCAAACGAGAATGCCGTCAGCCACATCAGCTTGTCTTGCGGCCAATTCGACAGATTGCAAACGAGCCCGATCGCCACCACGAAACCGCCGATGATCGCGATTCCGCCTAACTGCGGCGTCGGTTGCAAATGAACGCGGTCGGTCGAGGGTCTCGCCAGCGCTCCGATCCGCATCGCGATCTGCTTCGCGATCGGCACCAGCGCTGACGCTGTGACGAAAGCGACCAACAGAATCAGTCCGATTTCGGAGTATTGGATCAATTCTACGGCTTAAAACGCGGTACTGTGGTCAAATTATGCTGTAAGAGGTCACCGCATATCTCGGCACGATGTCACAAAAATGCAACAAGAGTCAATGCGCCATAACGACCTTAAACGACTCATAATGCACTTTGACCGCTGATACGTGACCGCGGAGCGTGCGCACCTCCACCCAACCGCCGCGGTACTTCGCGGTTTCGCACTCCTCGCGCCCGCTTATCCTATGCTTCCCCAACGTCGCTGCTTACTCTAGGTTCTAGTCTCCGGATGAGTGCAGGTATTTGTCGCGCGGATTGAACTCCATTTCAAATCTATCCCTCGCAGCGGCGCAGAGAATCTACTCCGCGCTCCGCCGCGGCAGCCACGCGCTCGGAATCCGGCCCTCGCAGTACCCTCGATTTGTCAAATTTTTGAGCAACTCCTACGCGCGATTCCCAGCCCTGCTGGCCCTGGTAGAAGCCGTCGACGATCCATACGGGCGTGTCGATACTTTCGACCGCGACTACGCCGTCCAAGCCGATCACTGGGGATACTCGACCAATCCAACCACCGCCGAGCGCATTCAACGCGTGCTGAACCTGCTTGATTCGGCGCGCGCGGGACGCCGCTTCGGCCGCGTCCTCGAGATCGCCTGCGCCGAAGGAGTATTCACCGAGTTACTCGCCTCCCGATGCGATTCGATTCTCGCCGTGGACTTCTCCGAGATTGCACTCGAGCGCGCGCGTGCCCGGCGCGATTGGGAAGGCCGCGTCACCTTCAGCCCCTGGAATCTCCGCACCGATCCAATTCCCGGCCAATTCGATTTGATCGTCGTGATGGACGTCCTTAGCTGCCTGCGGAGTCCCGCCCGACTGCACGCCGCGATCGATAAAATCGTCGCTGCGATGCGCCCCGGCGATCTCGTGCTCGCCTGCGACTACCGCGAAGATAAAGATCTCCGCTCGCTCGAAACTTCCCGAATCGGTAAGTGGCTGCTATTCGGCGGCAAGTGGGTGATCGAAACGTTCGTCACCGACCCGGCGCTCGAAGTCATCGCAACCGATCAGATGGACACTCACTTCTTCGCGCTGCTGCGCAAGAAGTGAACGGCCCCACTAATCGCTTCGAGATTCTCAGCCGCCGATCTGATACATCGAGCGTTCCTGCGTCGAGCGTCCCTCGAGCAGGTGATGCCCCGTCGGTTTGAGTTCCACCGCGCGCCGCAAAATCCGGCCCACCGCCGCGATCCGATCGGCCGCGCTTTCGTTGGAGCGAATCGCGTTGCGCACGTCAAGCTCGTCGTCATTCAGCAGGCACAAATGGAATTTGCCGTCCGCCGTGAGCCGCATCCGGTTGCAGGTTCCGCAGTAAGGCTCGCTGACGGGACTGATGAATCCCACGACGCCGCGCGCGCTGGGCAATTGATAGTTGCGCGCTTCATCGGCAGCGTTGTCCGACGGTGTCTCGACTAGCGCGCCGAGCGCCGCCTCGATCCGCCGCCTCGTCTCGATATTCGATACGTAGCGCTTGACCGAAAGCGTGGCGCATTCGCCGCCGCCAAGCGGCATCAGCTCGATAAATCGCACGTGCCAATCGCGCTCGATCGTGAGCCGCGCCATCTCGACCACGTCCGCTTCGTTGAAGCCGGCCGTCACCACCGCGTTCAGCTTGATCGGCGTCAGCCCCGCTTCTTCGGCCGCCATGATCCCGCGCCAGATCCTGTCGAAGCTGCCCCATCGCATCTGCCGCTCGACCGTTGCCGGATCGAGGCTATCGACGTGCACGTTGATACGGGTTAAGCCCGCGCGTTTCAGCGGCGCCGCCAGGTCGTCGAGCAGCAACGCATTGGTCGTGAGCGCTAGCCCCTTGACCCCGGGCACGCGCGTGATTCGTTCGACGATTTCGATCAGATCGAGGCGCAGCGTCGGCTCGCCGCCGGTCAGGCGGAACTTTCTAAACCCGACACTGACCGCAGCCCGCGTCACCGTCTCGATCTCAGCCGGGCTCAGCAACTCCGCGTTCGGCAAAAACCTGAGCCCCTGCAACGGCATGCAATAAACGCATCGCAGGTTGCATCGATCAGTCACCGAGATGCGCAGGTAGTCGATCTCGCGATTGAATGAGTCGCGCGGCACAATCGCTATACTAGGCGCAGCCGCGCGAGCGAAACAACTTGGCCGCGCGAACTCGTTCCACCGCCTGCGTGATATTGCTATGTTGGTCTGTCGTCGCCGACGGCCGCGAGTATCGGCTATCCAGGTGAAGCGGATAGGGGCGGTGGTGAAGCTTGAGGATATCTGAGCGGAGGTTGTGGGTCCGAAGAACGCGATTGCCGAACGGGCCTTCCGGCGCGAGTCACGCGATAACCCAGGAATCTTTTTAGCCGCGATTCGAACCATTGCCTATGAAGCGCCGATCCGCGAGTGCGCGGCACTGCTTAACTGAATGACTGCACCCAATTCCAGTCTGAATTTGCGCTACCGGATGTTCCGTGCGCTCGCGCGCCTGAACGTCGAGCGCCCGTGGCTCGTGCTGCTGACGTGCTTCGCGCTGGCGGCCGCCTCGATTCTCTACACCAAGGAGCGCCTCGAATTTCACGTCGGCCAGGACGACCTGGTCTCCGGTGGCAGCGCCGACACGCGCAACTATCACAACTACACCAGCGAATTTCCCGACCTCGACGGATTGATCGTCGTGGTGCAAGCTGCCCCGAGCCCGGCGCGCGCCGAACTCTTCGCCGATACGCTCGCCGCGCGCCTGCTCGCCGATCGCGCCAACGTGAGGAGCGTCTTCTATCAGTTCGATCGCGGGATGCTCTCCGGCGGCGAATTGCTCTACATGAGCGTGCCCGAACTGAATGAACTGGCAGCGCGCATTCGCGACAATCGCGCACTGCTCACCGGCTATGCCGCCTCGCCCGACCTCGCGAGTCTCTTCAAGCTGATCAACGACGAGGCCAACCGCGCGATGATGTCCGAGATGCTCGGCGGCTTGCTCGGCTCGAAGGCGGATGCATCCAAGCCCGCCGTCGATTCGCGCCAGCTCGACTTAGGCTTCGTCGAGGCAATCTTAAGCGGGATGGTCGCCTCGGACGGCAAGCGGATGCAGCTACCGTGGGACCGCCTCACCAGCAGTATCGGCGATCAGAATAGCGTGCTGCGCGACGGCTACCTCGCCTCCGACAACGGCAAGTACCTGTTGATGCAGGTTGCGCCCGGCGACGGCGTCGAGCACGGCCCCGACGCGGTCGATGTAATCCAGCGCGATCTGGACGAAGTCCGCGCGCAGTTTCCCGACGTCGAAGCCGGCATGACCGGCGGACCCGCGCTGGCGCGCAGCGAGGAGAGTTCCACCGCGCACGATATCGCGCTCGCCTCGGTGATCGCGATCGTGAGCAACGTCCTGCTGCTGGTGATTCCGTTCGGAGGAATCGTCGAGCCGGCCTTCGCGCTCATCGCATTGCTCGTCGGCGTCGCATGGTCGTTCGGCTTCACCACGCTCGCCGTCGGCCATCTGAACCTGCTCTCGGCGGTTTTCACCAGCGTGCTCGCAGGTATCGGAATCAATTTTCCGATCCACGTGATGGCGCGCTACGACGAAGCGCGCAGAGCGGGCCGCACGATGGCCGACGCAGTCGAGCTCGGCGTCGTCAATACCGGCGTCGGCGTGGTCGCGTCGGCGTCGATCATGGCGCTGTCATTCCTGATGCCGATATTTTCGGATTTTCGCGGAATCGCCGAGCTGGGCCTGATTTCCGCCGCGGGAATTTTCTTCTGCCTGCTCTCCGCGATGTTCGTATTTCCGGCGCTGGTCGTGCTGCGCGATCGAAATCGTATCGTCAAGACGCCACCGGCCCTGAAACTCGTGCGCCGCGATTCGATTCTCAAGCGCGTTTTCAGCCGCCCCGCGTATATCGTTGGCGGCGCCGTCGCGATCACGCTCGCGATGGCTATCTTCGCGATTCGCGTTCGCTTCGATCAGAATTTGCTCAAGCTGCAGGCCGAAGGCAGCGAGGCGGTCAAGTTCGAGGGCAAGCTGCTGAAGGATTCGGGCCGCTCGTCGTGGTTCGCCGTCGCGCTGGCGCCCTCGCGCGTCGAAGCGGAGCGCAAGGCCGCGTCGTTCCGCAAGCTGCCCGAAGTTTCCGACGCCGAAACGATCGCGAGCTACATCCCCGACCAACAGCCCGAGAAGAGCGCGATCCTTTACTCGCTGCGACCCGACCTCGAGCCGATCAAAGTAAACGCTCTCTCCCATCCCGGCGACCCGGCGATGCTGACGCACGAACTCGAGTCGCTTCGATTCAAATTGGGCAGCGCCAAGGGCTCCGATCCGTCCGGCTCGATCGAGCGGACCGTCGATCTACTTGACGACTCGATCGCGCGCCTGCACGCGAATCCCAACGCCTTCGCCGATTATGAAAAAGCGATGGCGACCGGCCTCGCCGCGAAGCTGTCCGAGTTCAAGCGGAGCCTCTCGCCGAAGGAAGTCACTCAGGCCAACCTTGCGCCTGTATTGCGCGATCGATTCATCGGGAAAACCGGCCGCTACCTCGTCCAGATTTATCCCAAGGGCGACATCTGGGACGACGCGCCGCTCCATCGCTTCGTGACTGCGCTGCGCGGCGTCGAGCCCGACGTGACGGGACCGCCGGTGCAGACCTACGCGATCGCCACCGTGATGCGCCGCGGCTACGAGCGCGCCGCCGTCCTCGCGCTGCTTGCGGTGTTCATCTTCGTGTTCGCCGATTTCAGAAATTTGCGCGACACCGCGCTCGCGACGGTGCCGCTGATTTTCGGCGGCGCGTGGCTGCTCGAGACGATGGGCCTGCTCGGATGGGAGTTCAATCTTGCCAATTTATTCGCCGTGCCTATTATCATCGGGACGGGAGTCGATAACGGCGTGAACATGGTGTACCGCTGGCGCGAAGAGCGCGATAAGTCCGACTTGATTCTCGACAAGTCGGTCGGCAAGTCGGTTACCCTCGCCTCGCTCACGACGATCGCCGGCTTCGCCGCGCTGATTCCCGCGACCCATCGCGGGATTTCGAGCCTCGGATGGGTCTTGAGCATCGGCGTCGTCTTCATTTTGATCGCGACGCTGCTCGTGCTGCCCGCGATCTTCGAACTCTTCGGCAAGCGCCTCGATCGGACCGACCTGGACCCAGGCGAGATCGAACCGATTCCGCCGCGGCGAGTCGCGTCGCGTCGTTCGAGCGGGATGCTCGCGATCATCGTCGCGCTTGCCGCCGTGGCCGCAGTCGCTTCATCGAGTTACGCCGCCTCGCAGAATCGCGTCGCGTCCGACGCGATCGTCAACGAGGCCGAGCGCATCATCAAGCAGGCCGGCGCTGCCCGGCCCACCGACACCAAGCTGGTGCATCAGGCGATCGACAAGCTGCATCAGGCGATCCGGGTCGACCCGCGCAACGACTCCGCCTACGTTGACCTCGGCTTCTGCTATGGATTGCTGCACGACGGACCCACCGCGGTGGACATGTATCTGCAGGCGACCAAGATCAATCCGTCGGCGCCGAATTTCCTCGAACTCGCCGACGTGTACCTGCGGATGGGACAGTCCGCAGACGCCCTGATGGCTGCCAATGCCGGCCTGATCAAGGAGCCCGAGAATGCGCGCCTGTACAATGCCAAGGGCCTCGCTTTGAACGATTCGCATCGGTTCGATGAAGCCGAAGAAGCCTTCGAGAAAGCGTTGAAGTACGACGCCAACCTGGCGATCGCAAGGACCAACCTCACCGCACTGAACGGCGGCCAGACCGGCCGCGGCTCGGTGTCAAAGCACAGCGAGAAGCCCCCGGCGCCACAGCCACGGTCTGAATAGCCGCCGCCACGGTGCGCGACGCACGGTAATCGAACGCCTTCCGTCATTTCGAACGCAGTGAGAAATCCCGGATCCGGCTTCCTTCGTCGATATGCTCCCGTTCGACTTCGCTCAGGGCTGCGGCTCGGGATGACACCGATAGCGGACCTGGCTATCGACTCCTCGTCCTTGGGAACCGGCCCTCAGTTCGCGTCTTCGACGGAGCGCACCACCATGTACGGGCTTAATCGATCGAACACGAAGCCGTCGATTTTCAGCACTCGCGCGTTCGCCGGAGGTGACGACGCAGCCTCAGAAATTTCGCTGCGGAGTCGCTCGTCACCGATCACCGTGACCGGCTTGGTCAGGATCGCCTCGTAAAGCTGGCGGCCATAATCGAAGTCGGGATCGAATAGCAGTTCCGCGCTGCTCGATTCCGTATCCAGCGTCATCGGAACGATTTCTCCATTCACCGAAAGGCGCACGATTTTCGCGCCAGCGACCGTTTTCGCAGGGTCGGTCGGGATACGGCCGGCGAGCGTGATCTGGCGGAATCGTTGTTGGGGGCCGGGCCGATTCGTAATGACCAGATTGTTGGGCGCGACGCCGGGGATGCCGCCGATTGGCGCTCCTCCCGCGCCGAAACCGCCCGCGCCGACTCCGCCCGTTCCGACTCCGCCGCCCCCGATTCCTTGCGCATCCGCCGCGATCGATGCGGCCGCGACAATCGCCGTCGCCGCGATGAGCATCGCGATCGTTTTTTTCATCGCTCGCATCGTCGCCCCACTCAGATACCGCTTCGCGTTAGCCGCCGGTGATTGGACGCTCCGGCTCGCCGACGCAGTAGGCGCATCGGCACGCGTCGCGCAATTGGCGCATCGTGAGAATCGTCTCATGTTCATCGGCCCAGCCGAGAAACACCGCCGCTTCGCCGAGTCGCGAAAATTGCTTTAGCCGCTGCGCCGCAGCCGGAATCTCGCCGGCAACGATGCCTTTGCATGCGTCGCATGGACATTGGCGGCGCAAATTTTCCAGCGGAAATATGCTGTCGTGGCCATCGACCCATTGAACGCCGATCGCGTAGCGGCCGACTTCGTGCAGAGCTTTGATCTTCGCTGTCTTTGACTTGATAAGCGCCATCGGTGCAGTCTCTGAATAATGATTGTATCCTGCGCGGCGAACGCTGGGGAGACGCTATCTCGGCCAGTCGCGGCGCGGTATCGATCGGGCTCGAAGATCGGAACATCAGGCTCGCGGATGCGGGCCGCAGAAAAACGCGACGGAGACTATCGCTCATGGATGAAAAGGCAAAAAAGGAAGCACTCCTGATGATTCCCTACGGACTGTTCGTGCTCGGCGCGGCGCACGGCAGCATCGCCACCGCCGCCACCGTCAATTGGGTGACCCAGGCGAGCTTCGTCCCGCCGCTGGTAATGGTGGGAATCAAGAAGGATTCGGGCTCGCACGCGCTGGTGAAGGATTCGAAAGTCTTCGCGCTTTCGATTCTGGAGTCAGGGCAAAAATCGATCGCGGGATTTTTCTTCCGTCACGTCGAACCCAAGGACGGAAAATTCGGCAGTATCGCGTTCGGGCTTGGCGCCAACGGCGCGCCGATCATCAGCGATGCGCCCGCGTCGGTCGAATGCAAGGTCGTCGGCTTCTACGAACTCGGCGATCACAGCGTGGTGGTGGGCGAAGTCACGCAGGCCCACGTAAAGCGCGCCGCGGAGTCGCTCACGATGAAGGAGACCGGCTGGAATTACGGCGGCTGAAGGTCGCGAAGATCGGTACCGCGCGACATAACCGGAAGATCGCGCACGATCGGAAAATAAAGCAATGGCGAACAAACGTGTCGTAGTTCTGCCCGGCGACGATTCCGCGCCCGAGGCGATGGCCGCCACAATGGACGCGCTGCGCGCGCTCGAGCTGCCGATCGACTACCTCGAGTTTCCGCCCGGCGAGAAATGGGTGCGCGGCGAAACCGAAGCGCTCGCCCGCAAAGAGATCGACGCGTCGGACACGACGCTGTTCGGCTCGACCTCGGGCAAGACCGGCGGGATCACCTATCTCCGCTGGGGCAAGCAGACGTTCGCCAACGTCAGGCCGGCGCGCTACTCGAAGGGCTTCCGCAGCCCGCTCGCGAATCCCGACGGGATCGACTACGTAATCGTGCGCGAAAACCTCGAGGACCTCTATCTCGGCCTCGAAGGTCCGCTCGCCAATCTCGCGCCGCTGAACCTCTTCAGCAAGATTCTGCGCGCACCGCTCGATACTTCCGAACGCGGTATCTACGCGATCAAAGTGATCACCGAACGCGCCACGCGCCGGGTCGCCGAATTCGCCTGCCAGCTAACGATGCGGCGCAAGCGGGCCGGCGGCAAGGGCAAGCTCACCTGCACCTCGAAGTACAACATGCTGCGCGAGTCCGACGGCCTGTTTCGCAGGATCGTCGAAGAGACCGCCACAAAATATCCCGAGATCAAATACGAGCAGTTCATCGTCGATGATTTCGCGCGCCGGCTGGTGCAATCGCCGCACGAGCTCGACGTGGTCGTCGCGCCGAATCTCTACGGCGACATCCTCTCCGATGCCGCGGCGGGAACGATCGGCGGTCTCGGGCTCGCGCCCAGCGGATGCTACGGCGAGCAGTACGCATACTTCGAGTCGGTGCACGGCACCGCGCCGGACATCACGGGCATGGGCATCATCAATCCGTCGGCGACGATGCTTTCCGCGGCGATGATGCTCGAGTACCTCGGCTTCGACAAAGCGTCCGCGCGGCTCGATTCCGCGGTGCGCCAAGTTTACGCCGAGGGCCGCGTGCTCACGCCCGATCAGGACGGCACCGCGAAGACGTTGGAATTCGCGCGGGCCGTGATCGCAAATCTGTAGAACTCTGTCGAGAACGCGCGGCGACTACGGAAACACGTTCATGATCGCCTGGTAGAATTTGATCGCGCCCGATCCGTTGGGATGCCCCACCGACGCGAAGCGGCATTTCAGGCAATCGAGCTGGCTGTCGCGAAAAAAATTGGGGCAGACTTCGTCGCGATAATCTTCGAGCGGATCCTGCGGCTGCAGATTGGTCAGTCCCCAGAGCAGCGAGTCGTGCTGGAAAAGCGCATCGGCGTCGGTGAATCCCGATGCGACGAACGTGATGCGGCCGCCCGCAGTCTTGTTCGCTTCCGCAACGGCATTGGCGTAGGCCTGATCCGATTCCAGGTGAAATTGCCGGCAGTTGTCGGTCGCATCGCTGAGGCCCCTGGTCGAAGCAAGCAGACTTACAGCATTGGCCACGCCTCGAGTGACCAGGTATCTGATCGCGTTAGTCAGATCGCTGCGGCGGCTAAGTATCTGATAGTAGCCGGTGAGGATGATGCGGCACTTGGGATTCGAAAACTTCGCGGCGACTTCGCCGAGCAGTTGCAGCATGTCGGTGTAGCAGAAGTCATCGATGAGTTCCCGAAGTTCTGTGCTCGAAGTCGAAGGATCGATGATCTTGCCGACCGTTACGTCGTTGATACCGCCATCGAGCAGCACCACCCGCACTGCATCGGGATCGTCGTCGTACTGGCGGCATTGAGTCAGGATGGACGGGCCCGAGATCGGTATCTCGCCGTTCTTCGCGGTCCATTGGCGATCGGTGCGGGCGCCGATGATCGCGCCCGAATGCGCGCGCATCACCGGAGTGATCCCCTGGTAGTCGTCCTGATAGCGCAACTGGTCGCACACCAACTGGTGGAACTTGTTATGCGGCAGATGGCCCTGCCCCCACATCACCGAATCGCCCAGCGCCAGCATCACAATTGAATCGTTAGCTGAAGGTGCTCCCATATCGCGACTCCTCCTTGCAATTCGACCAACCCGTTAGCAATCTTCCCGATGCGCGCGCGAGTAGCAAGATGAGAGGCCGGGGCGCAGTAGTTGCCATCTATCGTCCAAAGGGACGATGCGGCGCGGCCGCGCGGGCGTGAAAATCGGAGCACTCGCGCAAGGGGTGAAAGCTATGCCGTCAATGCGAACTATCGAAGCCCAGCCGATCGCTAATCGTTACGCGCGCGGCTGGCATTGCCTTGGTCTTGCGTCCGAGTTCAGCGACGGCCAGCCCCACACCGTCAATGCATTCGGCACGCGACTCGTCGCGTACCGCGGCGACGACGCGCGCTTTCATGTGCTCGATGCACACTGTCCGCACATGGGCGCCGACTTGAGCCACGGCGTCGTGCGCAACAATTCGCTCGTCTGCCCTTTTCACAATTGGAGCTGGGGTTGCGACGGCATCTGCAACTCGATTCCATATTCGATAACGATTCCACCGACCGCGCGCGTCAAGTCGTGGCCGACCTGCGAACAGAATCACCTGCTGTTCGTGTGGCACGATCCGGCGGGCAAATCGCCGTCTGCGGAACTCGACATCCCGCGCATCGACGCGTGCTACTCTGACGATTGGAACGATTGGGTGATGGAGAAGTGGACGATCAACACCAATTGCCGCGAGCTGATCGACAATGTCTCGGACATGGCGCATTTCATTTCGGTTCACGGCGTGCCGGTCGAATACTTCGCCAATATTTTCGAGGGGCACAAGGCGACGCAGGTGATGCTCGGCAAGAGTTCGCAGCTCGCGATGGAAGGCGGCTTGCTGACCTATGCGACTTACTACGGACCCGCTTATCAAATCACCGAGATGAAGGGCGAGATGGGCGGCTTCACGATCGATTCGATTCTGCTCAACTGCCACGTGCCGATCTCGCTGAACAGTTTCGATCTGCGGTTCGGGATGCTGGTGCGCAAAATTCCCGGGCTCGGCGAAGAGCAGAACCAGGAGATGGCGCGAACCTACATCAAGTTCACGCAGCAGGGCTTCTACCAGGACGTCGCGATCTGGGACAACAAGGTGCGCATCGACAATCCCCTTCTCTGCGAAGGCGATGGACCCATCTATCATCTGCGCCGATGGTATCAGCAGTTCTACCAGGATGACGGCGAGGTTCCCGCCGCCGCGCGCGAGCATCGCGTGTTCGAGCTGAATCCCGGCGGTCTTAGCACGGCGCCGCCGCTTCATCACGTGTTCGAGCGATAGAGTTTTATCTCGCGTAGAGCTTGAATCCGGGCTAACTGGATTTGTGCTATACGCTGACCTATCAACCGAATCGCAAAATCTCGGACCGGGCCAAAGGCGCGAAGCAAATCGCATCGCCGCGCGTCGATGCCGCTCTCGCTCGCCGAGTTCAGCGAACTGGTCGGACTGATCTACCAGGGGCCGCTCGAGTCGGTACCGTTCAAGAGTGCGCTTGAATCGATTCGCCGGCTGCTGCGCGCGAACTACGTCACGCTGATCCTGCGGCCGCCGTCGAGCAATCGCTCCGGCCTGATGGTCAACGCTTCGGGCGATCGCCCGGTCGAGCGCGAAGCCGATTACAGCAACTATTACTACGCATTCGATGTCTTCGTCGGATTGCCGACTGACCACGTCGTGACGGCGGAGGAACTGCTCGGTCGAAGGTGGCGCGACAGCGAAATCTATCAGCAGTTTCTGAGGCCAGTGGATGTGCTGCACGCGCTCGGCGCCGACATCCACACCGACGACGGCGTCGAGTGCCGCTTTCGCGTCGCGCGTTCGCACGCCGAAGTGAATTTCAGCGCAACTGACAAGGCGATTTGCACCGCGCTGCTGCCGCATCTGAAGCGCGCCGTGCAGATTCATTCGCAGCTCGACCTGATCGAGTCGGAGCGCAAGCTGCTGGCCGGCACGGTCGATCGGATGCTGGTCGGCACGATCATCCTCGACGAGCGCGGCGCGATTTTGAAGACCAACGACATCGCGCGCGAGATGGTCCGCGCCGGCGATGGCATCCGCGAAGTCACCGGCGCGATGCAGGCCGTGGGCGCGGGAGAAAATCGCGAACTGCAGCGTCTGATCAAGCAGGCGCTTGGCGGCAACCGCGCGGACTCGCCCGCGATTATCGAGGCGATGTCGATCACGCGTCCGTCGGGGCGCGGCAAACTCGGCGTGCTGATTCGGAGCAATCCGCCGGGCGAATGGTCCGAGGGACAGCGCCGGCCGTCGGTCGCCGTGTTCATCCGCGATCCGGAGCGCCGCTCGGAAGCGTCGGTCGAGATGGTGCGCCGGCTGTTCGATCTGACGGCGGCGGAAGCGTCGCTGGCGATCGCGCTCGCGAACGGGTTGACGCTTGAAGATGCGGCCGGGCAACTCGGCATCCGCAAGAACACCGCGCGCGCTCATCTGCGATCGATCTTTTCGAAGATCGGCATCACGCGCCAGACAACGCTGGTGCGCACGCTGCTCAGCAGCGTGATTTGGCTTGGCTGACGCCGCGCCGGGTCTTCATAGTCTTTTCGGACGATGAAGCTCCGCCCTGGTGATGGAAACATTGGCGCGCGAAGATAGCTTCGCCTGAAGAAAATCGGGGGATTCCAAATGCAGCGCGAAGTCCGAGCCAGGACCGAAGCCGAAAAATCGCTGGTCGCAAGCGCGCGTGCGATGGCGCCGATACTCGCCGAGCGCGCCGCGCGCGCCGATTCGGAACGGCGCATCCCGGCCGAGACGATCGACGATTTCCGCAAAGCCGGGTTCTTCCGAATCTTGCAGCCGAAACGCCACGGCGGCTTCGAACTCGATCCCAACGTTTTTTACGAAGTGCAGATGACGCTCGCCGAAGGATGCGCCTCGAGCGGCTGGGTCTTCGGCGTGATGGGCGTGCACAACTGGCAAATCGCGCTGTTCGACGCGCGCGCGGCTGACGACGTGTGGCGCCGCGACGACTCGGTGCTCATCTCGTCGTCGTACATGCCCAAGGGCCAGGTGAAACGCGTCGCCGGCGGATTCGAGCTCAGCGGCCGATGGGGATTTTCGAGCGGCGTCGATCACGCGGAGTGGGCGTTCCTCGGCGGAATCGTGATGCCCGAGGGCAGCACTCCCGGCTCGCCCGACTACCGCACTTTCCTGGTGCCGCGCGCGGATTTCAAAGTGATCGATACGTGGCACGTGATCGGCCTCAAGGGCACCGGCAGCAAGGACGTCGTCGTCGAGAATGCGTTCGTGCCGGAGTATCGCACCCACAGCGCGCGCGACGGCTTCACCGGCACCAGCCCGGGGCTCGCGGACAATTCCGCGCCGCTCTATCGATTGCCTTTCGGCCAGGTTTTCGTGCGCGCAGTTTCGGCGGCGTCGATCGGCGCGCTGCAAGGCGCGCTCGACGCGTTTCGCGCTTTCGGATCGACGCGAATCAGCTCAAATGATTTTTCGAGCACGTCGCAGGATCCGGCCGCGCAGCTCGCGGCGGCCAACACCGCGCTCGCGATCGACGATATGAAACTCGAACTGTATCGCAGCTTCGATTCGATGCTCGCGACGCTCGAGCGCGGGCATCCGCTGGAGATCGAAGCGCGCATCCATTTTCGCTACCAGTCCGCGCTCTGCGCCGAACGATGCGCCAAGCATGTCGCGCGCCTGCTTCACTCGTGCGGCGCGTCGGGAATTTTTCAGGGCAATCCAATCGCGCGCTTCTTCGCCGATATCCACGCCGCGCGCGCGCACTACGCCAACAATCCCGATCGCTTCGGCCGCAATTACGGCGGGGTGCTGCTCGGAATGCAGAACTCGGATTTGTTCATATGAGCGACATCGTCGGAACGTCGGCACGAATCGACGGCGAGTGGGATCATCGCTTCGATGTCGTCGTCGTCGGCTCAGGCGCCGGCGCGATGATTTCCGCGATCTGCGCGCACGACCTCGGGCAATCGGTCGTGGTGATCGAAAAGGCCGACGTGTACGGCGGCACGACGGCGATTTCCGGCGGTGCCGTGTGGGTGCCGTGCAATCATCAGATCGATGCGGCAGGCGGCGCCGACAGTTACGACGACGCGATGAACTATCTGAGGGCCGCAACGCGCGGAATGGTCAGCGAGGCGCGGCTCCGCGCGTATCTCGACCATGCGCCGCAGATGGTTCGTTACCTCGAAGAAAAAACGCGGATGCGTTACCGCGCGATGCCCGGTTATTCCGATTACTACCCCGAACTTCCCGGCGCGAAGCCCGGCTGCCGCACGATGGATCCATTGCCATTCGACGCCGCGCAACTCGGCGAGGAGTTCGATCGGTTGCGCGCGCCCTCGCCGGGCACGCTGATCGCGGGGCGGGTCGGGATGACGGCGGGAGAAGCGCATTCGATCCTCGCGAAGGAACGCGGCTGGATGATGCTGGTCGTCAAGCGATTCGCCAAGTATTGGCTCGACGTTCGCTGGCGCAGGCGCACCAGGCGCGATCGCCGTCTCACGCTCGGCAACGCGCTGGTCGGCGCGCTCCGGCGCTCGATGATGGATCGCGGGATCGCACTGTGGCTCGGCACCGCGCTCGACACCGTTGTTAGTGATGGACGGCGCGTAACCGGCGTGATCGCGAATCGAGCAGGTAAGCCGATTCGAATCGCGGCGAATCGCGGGGTGATCCTTGGCGCGGGCGGATTCGAGCACAACCAGGCGATGCGCGATCAATACTTGCCGCATCCGACCAGCGCCGAATGGACCACGACGCCGGAATCCAACACTGGCGATGCGATCCGCGCGGGCCAGCGGGTCGGCGCGCAACTCGCGCTGATGGACATGGCGTGGTGGGCGCCCACCGTATTCGTTCCGGGCAAGGAAAAACGCCGCGCGCTGTTCGTCGAGCGGGCGCTGCCCGGATGCGTGATGGTCAACAAGCTGGGGCGGCGTTTCGTCGATGAAGCCGCGCCCTATTCGGATATCGTGACCGCGATGTACGCCGACCATCAGGCGAGCGGCGCGAACCTGCCGGCGTGGATGATTTTCGACGCGGACTTTCGACGCAAGTATCCCTGCGGTCCGCTGCTGCCCGGGATGGTGCAATCGGATTCGTCGCTGCCGAAGGATTGGGCCGACAAAGTTTATTTCAAAGACGATTCACTCGAAGCGCTGGCGAATCGAATCGGTATCGATCGGGCAGGGCTCGCGGAGACTATTCGCTTGATGAACTCGTATGCGGCGACCGGAATCGATCGCGATTTCGGCAAAGGCGCCAACACTTTCGATCGCTACTACGGCGACTCGAACGTGAAGCCGAATCCGTGTCTCGCGCCGATCGCGAAGCCGCCTTTCTATGCGCTCAGGATCGATGCGGGCGATATCGGCACGAAGGGCGGCCTGCTCACCGACGAACATGCGCGCGTGTTGCGCGAGGACGGCCAGCCGATTCCCGGCCTCTACGCGATCGGCAACACGTCGGCGGCGGTGATGGGGCCGAGCTATCCCGGCGCGGGCTCGACGATCGGTCCTGCGATGACGTTCGGATACGTCGCGGCGCATCACCTCGCGGGAGTTTGACCGACAATAACGATCGACATATCGAAGCTGCGTCATCACAGGAGTTCGACGATGCTCAAAGGGCGAGTGTGTCTGGTCACCGGCGCGAGCCGCGCCGTCGGCAAAGGAATCGCACAGGCGCTGGGCGCGGCGGGCGCGACCGTTTACGTCACCGGCCGCAGCACTCGCGACAACGCGGCCGAACTCGCGCAGCACTACGGCGTCAAGGATTTGAACGGCTTCGAGCCACCGTCGGGCCGCGGATTTATGGGCGATCCGCCGAGCTATTCGCCGACCGTCGTGGAATAGCCGTGAGCCAGAATCCATCGGCGAGCGAGGTTGCGATCGACGCGTCGGCATCGGGCGTCCTGCCGATCGACAAACCGATTCTCGCCGAGGGTGCCGATCCGATTCGCTGGAACTCGGATTGCGACGTGCTCGTGGTCGGATTCGGCGCGGCCGGTGCGTCCGCGTCGATCGAAGCGGCGCATCGCGGCGCGAGCGTGATCGTCGCGGATCGATTCGGCGGCGGCGGTGCGAGCGCGAGGAGCGGCGGCGTCGTGTATGCGGGCGGCGGCACGCGATACCAGAATCGCGCGGGATTCAACGACACCCCCGACGCGATGTACGAATATCTGCGGCGCGAAGTTGGCGACGCCGTCGGCGAATCGACGCTGCGCGATTTCTGCGCGCAAAGCGCTGCGATGATTTCGTGGCTCGAATCGCTCGGCATCGAATTCGATTCGACGGTTCCGCCGAAGAAAACTTCGTATCCGCCCGACGGCTACTATCTGTATTTCTCGGGCAACGAAGCCGTGCCGCAATTCGCGGGCGAGCATCCGCCCGCTCCGCGCGGGCATCGCGTGAAAGGCGCCGGCCTGTCGGGCTCGGCGATGTTCAAGGCGATGCGAGCCGCAGTCGATACGGCCGGCGTCAAGGTGATGACTCAATCCGCGGTGCGGAGACTGGTCGTCGATTCGAGCAGCGGCGCGGTACTCGGCGCCGAAGTTTGGCAACTTCCTCCTGGCGCCAGCGTCGCGCGTCGGCATCGACGGCTCAGTCGATGGGCCGAGCGACTCAACTACACTGCGGCGAGTCTCTCCGATCTGGTGCGGCGTCGCGCGCTCGCGTTGGAACTCACGCACGCGCGCCCGATCATGGTCCGCACGCGCGGCGGCGTCGTGCTCACGACTGGAGGATTTATTTTCAATCGCGCGATGGTTTCACGGCACGCGCCCGGTTATCTGCGCAATTTCCGTCTCGGGACTTCGGGATGCGACGGCAGCGGAATCCGCCTCGGCCAATCCGTCGGCGGCGACGTTGCGCACCTGGAGCGCATCTCGGCGTGGCGCTTCATCAATCCGCCGCTGGCGTGGGCGCGGGGTATCGTCGTCGATTCGCGCGGCAGTCGCTTTTGCAACGAGGAAGTTTACGGCGCGCTGCTCGGCCACGAAATGTGCGAGCATCATGGCGGCAAGGCGTGGCTGGTGATCGATTCACACCTGCGCCGCGAGGCGATTCGCGAGGCGCTGTTCGGCGGTCTTTGGGCGTTTCAAAGTATGCCTGCGATCATGCTGATGCTAACCGCGAAGCGCGGTCGTACGATCGAAGACCTGGCGAGAAAGATCGGCGCGGATGCAAATCTGATGCGCCTGAGCTGCGACGCTTACAACTCGGGCGCGCGCGGCGGTGACGACGCGATGGGCAAATCGTCCGCGATGCGCCAGGCGCTCGAGGCGCCGCCGTTCTACGCGGTGAACATCTCAGCCGGCAGCAGGATCTTTCCATGTCCGGTAATTACGCTTGGCGGACTTCGTATCGATGAAGCGACTGGCGCGGTCAAGCAGGCTAGCGCCGATTGCGTACCTGGATTGTATGCCGCCGGACGCGCGGCGGTCGGGATCGCATCCAACCATTACGTGAGCGGCCTCGCACTCGCCGATTGCATCTGGTCGGGCCGCCGCGCGGGCAAGTCGGCGTCGAAGACGGCACTCCGCAATGCTTCGCAAGCTCGGGCCACGGCCTGACTCGAATCTCGAAGTAACTTCAAAACAAGGAATACGGAATATGGATCGCGTCGCAGGCAAAGTTGTCATCGTCACAGGCGCAGCTAGTGGAGTTGGCCGCGAAGATGCGCGATTGCTGGCGCGCGAAGGCGCGCGCGTGGTGTTGACCGACATCAATGAGCAAGGCGGGCGCGAGGTTACCGGCGAAATCGGCGAATCGGCGATCTTCGTGCATCATGACATCTCGTCCGAGGACGATTGGAAGCTTGCGATGAAGGCGACTATCGATCGCTTCGGCCGGCTGGACGCGCTGGTCAACAACGCGGCTATCCTCATGATGGGATCGATCGAAGACACCTCGCTTGAAGATTGGCGCAAGGTTCATCGCATCAATGCGGATGGCTATTTTCTCGGCTGCAAGTACGCGATCGCAGCTATGAAGCAGAGCGGCGGAGGTTCGATCGTGAATATGTCGTCGGTCGCCGCGCTTACAGGTATTCCGATGGTTTGCGCTTACAGCGGAGCCAAAGGATCGGTGGCGGCGCTGACTCGCAGCGTCGCAGTTCATTGCCGTCTCAACGGCTATAGAATTCGATGTAACTCGATTCATCCCGAGGCATCCTGACGCCGATGACGCTCGCGTATCTAGGCAACGATGTCGATCGCCTGCGAATCGAAAACGATCCGGCGTCGCGCTTCTGCGATCCGCAGGACGTCGCAAACCTGGTGCTGTTTCTGGTTTCAGACGAATCGAGATTTATCAACGGCGCCGAACTGCGTATCGACAACGCACAGATGGTCGTCGGCATCTAGCCGCCGGGCGGATTGTAGCTATCCGCGGAGAGAGGGTGCCTACCGCAGCAGGCACCCGTGATCCTGTTCAGCTAACGCGCTTTAAGCCTTGCGCTTGCGCTCAGCCCATCGGCGCTTCATTGCTTCTGACAGTCGCCTTCGTCCTTCAGGAGTAAGGCGACCGCGTCGTCCTTTGCGAGCAGCGGGCGCGGTGCGAACAACCGCGGCCTTCTTCATCGCAGGTCCGGCGGTGGCGCCTTCAAGTGCGGCGATTGCGCTACTGAGCCGATCTCTTTCGGATTTCAATTCAGCGACGATTTTCGATATATCCAAGTTTCGCTCCTTCGACCGGTGGGTTGTTGCTAGGCAGCGTCCAGTTACGCTGCAAGTGCGCTCTTAGGCGCGTTGACAGTTTCGACCTTTGCTCCTGACCAGACTATCGCTATCAGTATAGCTGCTACAGCGCAACTCATCAGGCTAAATAGTTGTCTAGCGAGGAACGCTTCTTAGGCCGCATCCGACAAGCTGAGAACCGGCGACACCCTTGAAACGGGAACTCGCACGATGGATTATGCGAGCCGTAGCGAATAATCGAAGGAGTTGAGAGCCACACCGCGAGCATCGCGCAGAGGCTAAATCCGATGCCACAAGTCAAAACTACACTTGATGAGTCTGATATACCGCGCCACTGGTACAACGTGGTCGCGGACATGCCGAACTCGCCGGCGCCGCCGCTTGGTCCCGACGGCAAGCCGATCGGACCTGACGCGCTAGCGGCCATTTTTCCGGCCGCGATCATCGAACAGGAAGTCTCGCGAGAGCGCTGGATTCCGATTCCCGAGCCAGTGCGCGATATCTATCGGCAGTGGCGCCCCACTCCACTTTACCGCGCGCTACGGCTCGAGGCGGCGCTCGATACTCCTGCTCGCATCTACTACAAGTATGAAGGCGTGAGCCCCGCCGGTTCGCACAAGCCGAACACAGCCGTTGCGCAAGCTTACTTCAATCACATGGCCGGGGTTCGGCGGCTTACTACCGAGACGGGAGCCGGCCAATGGGGCTGCGCGCTCGCGATGGCAGGCCAGATGTTCGGCATCGAAGTGCGCATTTTCATGGTACGAGTGAGCTACGACCAGAAGCCGTTTCGGCGCTCGATGATGGAGACGTGGGGCGGCGAAGTAATCGCGAGTCCGAGCAGCGAAACGCGCTCAGGAAGAAGGATTCTCGATTCGGACCCTGAGTCGCCGGGCTCGCTCGGTATCGCTATTTCGGAAGCTGTCGAAGAGGCGGCGTCGCGCAGCGATACCAACTACGCGCTCGGCTCGGTGCTCAATCATGTACTGCTTCATCAGACTGTGATTGGGCTCGAGACGAAAAAGCAGTTCGAAAAAGTCGGCGACTATCCCGACGTGATCATCGCGTGCTGCGGCGGAGGCTCCAACTTCGGCGGCACCGCTTTTCCGTTTTTCGCCGATAAGGCCGCGGGCAAGCAAGTGCGCCTGGTCGCGGTCGAGCCCGAGTCATGCCCGACCTTGACGCGCGGGCACTATGCCTACGATTCGGGTGATACTGAGGGCCTCACTCCTCTGATGCTGATGTACACGCTGGGACGCAACTTCATTCCGCCGTCGATTCACGCGGGCGGGCTCCGCTATCACGGCGATTCGCCGCTGGTCTCGCAGCTCTATCATGAAGGATTGATCGAAGCTGTCGCAGTTTCGCAGCGCACAACTTTCGAAGCCGGCATCACCTTCGCGCGCGCCGAAGGAATCATTCCAGCGCCTGAAAGCAATCACGCGATTCGCGTCGCGATCGACGAAGCGCTCGAATGCAAGCGCATCGGCCAGCCAAAGACTATCTATTTCACGTTGTCGGGTCACGGCCATTTCGACATGGCTGCGTACGATCGATTTTTCGCGGGCGAGCTCGAGGATACTTCCTATCCTGACGAAGCAATTCAGGCAGCCTTGGCCGATCTTCCTAAAGTCGATCGCAATCCCGCATGAACGCCGGGGCGTGGGAGCAAAGATGATAAGACCTTACACCGCGGTCGGACTGATTCCGACAGTACGCGGGATACGAATGCGCGCCGACATCGCCGCCAACCTCGATCACATCAAGCACATGGTAAAGGCGGCGGCGTGGCTATCCAGCCTGGACCTGCCGGTGCGGCTGATCGCGCTGCCCGAAGGCGCGTTGCAAGGCTTCAACGATGAAGTACTCGACCTTGATCATGCATCGTTTGCGCGCGAATGCGCTATCGACATACCTGGTCCCGAAACTGACGCGCTGGGCGCAATCGCGCGACAATACGATACGTTCATCATGGCGCAAGCCAAGGCTCATCATCCCGATTGGCCGGATCGCTTCTTCAACGTAGGGTTCATCCTCGATCCGCGCGGCGAGGTCATCCTTAAGCACTACAAAGTCTCACCGTTGTTCCCTGTGGAACACTCAGTATGCCCGCACGACATCCTTGATTGGTGGATCGAGAAGTACGGCATGACGCTGGATGCATTCTGGCCGGTGGCCGACACCGAGATTGGGCGGCTGGGAATCATGATGGCGAATGAGGGTTCGTATCCCGAGAATGCGCGCGCACTCGCGCTTAATGGCGCCGAAGTAGTCTATCGCGGATCGTACCCGCATCCTGCGACGGGCAACGAGCTATTCGAAATTCAAAGCCGTGCGCGCGCGCTCGACAACAATATGTACGTCGTCGCGCCCAACATGGGCACTTACTATCTCGACGCGGAGAGCGAGATCCCCATCGATACGTTCGGCGGACGCTCATTTATCATCGACTATCGCGGACGCATCGTGGGCCGCCAAGACTACGGCGGAGTATCGACCTATGTTGCCGGCGTTATCGACATCGAGGCGATGCGGTATCATCGCGACCATGCGCAGTGGGACAACTGGCTGAAGGATCTGCGCACCGAGCTATACGGGCTTTTGTACAAGGATCCAATCTATCCAAAAAACCTTTACCTCGAGCGCGCGCCGATGAAGCATCAGGAATATCGCCGCGAGGTGATCGATAAACAGATCGCGCTGATGCATCAGCGGGGCATCTGGAAAAAATCCTCCTACGACTGATCGCGCCGATCGAATGGCATCAATCGACGCGGCAACGGCCCGCGCTTGTATCGCCCTCACTTGACGATTCGTATCGCCGCGCGCTAATCCGCATCCATGCAAACGATTCATGCCGACGAAATCGAGTTTGGCGCCGTCTCGGGCCATCGCTCAGGTGGGATCGATTTCAAGCGCCTGTTGCAGGGCGCGCCCGGCGCTCAGGACAACTTCGAACTGAGTATCGTGCGCACCGCGGGCGATTACTTCACGCCGCGTCATCGCCATAACTTCGATCAGGTGCGCTACTGTATCGAAGGCGCGATGAACTATGCGCCGGGCAAGGATTTGAAGGCCGGCACTGCCGGATATTTCCCCGAGGGCGCCTATTACGGCCCGCAAGCCGACACCAGCCAATCAACGGTGCTGCTGCTTCAGATGGGCGGATCGGGCGGCTACGGTTTCATGAGCTATCAGCAATTGCATGACGGCTATGAGCGGTTGTGCGACCTTGGTCAATTCGATGGCGGCGTCTTTACTCGCGATACTGCGGACGGCAGGAAAGTCCGCAAGGACGGCTATGAGGCGATCTGGGAATACGTCAATGGACGCGAAGTCGAGTATCCATCGCCGCGCTATGACGAGCCGGTGATATTCCATCCGGAAAATTTCCGCTGGATTCCGACTCGCGAGCCTGGCTTCGAGATCAAGCATCTCGGCACATTCGGCGAACGCGGCGTCGCGATCGGGATGATCCGCTCGACGAAGGGTTCGCGTCATTTGATCGATCGGCATCGATCGCCCGAGTTGCTGTTCGTGCTCCGAGGCGCGATTCGCGACGTAACTTCGGGTGAGTTGCTCGACAAGCACGCGGCGTTCCGCGTCGATCCGTCCGACGCGGGCCGGCCCATCGAAACGGTCGAGGACTGCGAACTGTTCTTCGTGCAACTCGCGAACTTCGATCGGCCTTTCGACGCGTGATCGCGGCCCGATCGCAGACGGTTGATCGCTGGAGGATTCGAGGATGGCATCGACGACCGCAGTAAGATCGAAGCGCAAAGCGCGCGCCGCGAAGCCGCAAAACAAATCGGGCGGCGGATTCCACCAATCGTGGTACGCGATCGCGCGCTCGGACGAAGTCAGCGCCGGCAGCGTGATCGGACGCGATTTCCTGGAGGGACGGGCGATTGTTTTTCGCGGCGAAGATGGCCGGGCGTGCGTGATGAACGCCTACTGCCGCCATTTGGGGGCCGATTTGAGCCTCGGCAAGGTTATAGGCAACGACATTCAATGCGCGTTTCATCATTGGCAATATGGCGCCGACGGCGCATGCACGAAAATTCCGGCTGCCGAGAAAATTCCGAAAGCCGCCAGGATCTTCAAATTTCCCACCGCCGAGAAGTGGGGTCTGATTTGGGCCTTCAACGGAAGCAAACCGCTTTTCGACGTTCCCGAATTTGTCGGCTACGAGGAAGCCGACCTCGACATCCGCACAGCCGAAGCATTCGATCTACCAGTCGAGCCATGGGTGCCATTCACCAATTCGATGGACTTTCAGCATCTGCGCGTGCTGCACGGACTGAAAATCGAATGCGACCCCGACGCGATCCACGTCGGCGACTACCGCATCCAGTACGACGTCCGCTTCGAAGATCCAACCTTTGGCATTTTCGATCAGCGCATCCGCGTCACGGGAACTAATACGATCGCGCTCGCGGGCCGCTTGAGCGGTATGGGCATCCTCTCGATGGCAACCGGGACGCCGACGCCCGACGGACGAACGCACGGATGGTCCGTCACCGCGACGCCAAAGAACGAGGGAACCGCGGAAGAGCGCGAGAATCGGCTTGCTATCGGCGAGGCGTTTTTTCGGCGGCTCATCCAGGAAGACGAGCCGATCATGCAAACGATTCGCTTCCACGACGGCCTGCTAATCGACGCCGATCGCGCCCTCGCCCGCTTTCTGCAATACGTGCGGCGGTTTCCGACGGCCAGCCCCGTCGCGCAATAGCGATCGAATCGCGCACGATGCTGTTCGTACCGCCGCGGCGTCCGCACACGCGTGATACTTTCAATCGCTCGCTAACGAGGACTGCTCGTCCGACGGCCGAACCGCGCGGAATTGCATCAGCAGCAGCACGTCGTACAGCACTTTCAATCCGCCGCCGATCAGGAGTGGCCAACCGAATAGCGAGTAATCGAGCAGCAGGCCCGACGGCAACGGCGCGAACGCCGAGGCGAGGCTGCGCGGGACGTTGGTGACGCTCGCGGCGGCGGCGCGCTCTTCCGGCGGCACCACCGCCATCACGTAGGATTGCCGCGCGGGCACATCCATCGAGGACATCGAGGCGCGCAGCAGCAGGCATCCGAGCGCAAGCGGTGCAGTCGGCATCAGTGCGGCCAGCATCAAAAATAAATTCGCGGGCACGTGCGTAAAGACCATCGTGTTGATTCGTCCGATCCGCGCGGCGAGCGACGACGATAAAAATTGCGACATCGCGCCGAGCAATCCAGTCGCAAAAAAGAAGGTTCCCGCCGCCTGCACCGACAGGCCGAATCGTCGAAACAGCCAGAGCGCCAGCAGCGATTGAACGACGAAGCCGCCGCCGAACGCGTCGATGCTGAACAGCGCCGAAAGCTTCAAGACGACTGTTCTGGATTTCGCGAGCGGTCGCGCGCTGGCGGGCATCGGATCAGCTTCGACGGCCGCCGACAGTGACAAGTATAAGAGCGCGGCTAGGATCGCGATCGCAGAGTAGGCGAAAAATCCTGAACGCTGCGCCTCGACGGTCGTCCAGCCGAATCGAGATGCGAGCGTCAGCGGAAGTCCGCTGGCCAGGGCGCCCAATGCTCCCGCGAACGATCCGCCGACGTTGTACAGCGCGAATATCACGGTAAAGTCGCGCGCCTCGACGGTTTCAGTAAGCGCGGCTTGCTCGATCGGGAGGAAGATGCTCACGTCGCCGGCTGACGGATTCAAGGTGCCGGCCACCGCGATAAAGAACAATGCCCAGAAATTTCGCGACGCGGCGAAGCCGATCCCCGTCGCGCACATCAGGATGCACGTGCCGAGGAGCAATCGCTTGCGCCCGACGCGATGACTCAGCAATCCGACGGCGAGCGTCAGCGCCGCCGAGCCGAGCAACGTCGAGAAGACGATCGCGCCGACCTGCGCGGCGCTGAATCCGATCGCGATCAGATAGCTCGGCAGGAGGACGCTGACTGCGCCATCGGCGAACCCGCGCAACGATCGCGTCGTCAATAAAACCCTGGCGTCCGCAGTCGCGCTCTGGGGAATCCAGCGGCCCGCTACGATCGCCATCGAGTCGCATCCCCGCAAATTATCGCGGCGAGCTTTGCCGCCTCGCCGACTAGACGCAGGCGCCGATTAGATAGATCGACGCCTGCGCCGCCATCGAAAGTTCAGGCGCCCCAACCTTGATTCTGATAGTACTTGCCGATCTGATCGACGATCTGAGTCGAGGTCTTGTCAGCCAGATACCCAGTAGAAGACGTGACACTCTTTACGCCGCCGGCCGCGACATTCAGTCCGATGCTCGCCACTGCGGTGGCGCCGCCGGCAGCCGCGCCTGCCGGTCCGGTGATTCCGGCGCCGGGCATCTTGCCGCTATCGGCATGAGTGGTGAACTCGAGTATTTGTCGCGTGCCGCCGCCATTGTGCTGATGCAACTGCACCGTAGTATCGAGCACAGACGCGCCGACGCCGAGACCGATCACCATCCGGCGCAAGCGGTTGCCTTCGCTGATGTCGGTGAACTCACCATCGACGATCACTACATTGCTGGCGGTGACGGGTATTCCGCGCTCCTGGCATACCGCGTTAAAGCCCTTCTGTGAGAGCGTCGCGGCGACCGATACGCATACGTTGTGCGCGGTGTCTTTCGCGATTTTCAACTGTTCGGCATTCTGGTCACCACCCGACCAGTTGCGATACGTCGATGCGACGATTCCGGAGTTAAGTTTTACGTCTTCCGGAGCGACCGCGAACGGATAGATGTAAATGGCTGTCGGTCGCGAAGCCGTCATCGGCGTTGAGGCGGTTTCCTGGGTAACCTGCGCGCCGGCGCATCCCGCGGCCGCGAGCGCAATCAGCACGTACATTCCGTTGAGCAGTCTCGATTTCATGATTTCCTTCCCTCCCCTGGAGCATGACACGTTAGCCCGCGTGACATTCGATCTGTCATACGCTTGTCGATCGCAATCGCACTGGTTTCGTCGAGTAAGAATAGAGAGTAGATGGCAGGATGGCTAGAGTATCGCAGGTATTGCAAATTTAGCCGACCAGCCGAATTGAACGGTCACTACGAATGAACAATGGCGAAGAGACGCGCGGCCGCATAGAAAATTCGATCGGGATAGCCGCGCTCGCGATGCTCGCGCTCGGCTGCCTGCTTATTCTCAGTCCGTTCATTTCCGCTGCGTTGTGGGCCGCGATCCTTTGTTACACCACGTGGCCGCTGTTCGCGAAGCTCAAAGGACTGACCGGCGAGCGGCGCACGCTGTCGGCATTGATCGCGATGCTGCTGCTGTCAGCGATCATTGTCGCGCCAGTTGCAATCCTGGTGGCGAAACTTTCCAGTAGCTTGTCCGAAATAATCGCCGCGTCGCAGCGGTTGATTCATCAAGGCCCGCCCGCGCCGCCGGAATGGGTGTCGTCGATTCCGCTGGTCGGTGAGCGCCTGGCGTCGTACTGGACTTTGCTCACCGAAAGCAGTTCGGCGCGCCTGGCCGAGATGGCGAAGTTACTGCCGGCCGCACAGAAGATCGTGCTCGGCGGGGGCCGCGCGCTGGGCGGCGGGATTTTCCAGATAATCCTCAGCTTGTTGCTCGTGTTCATTTTCTACCGCGATGGCGAGGCCGGCGCCGAACGGTTGCGTGCCGTCGTCGATCGAATCGGCGGCGAGCAAGGAGTTCGGCTGCTCGGCGTCGCGGCGGAAACTACGCGCGCGGTGGTGTATGGCGTGCTCGGCACCGCTCTTTTTCAAGGCGTGCTGGCGGCAATCGGCTTCATGATCGCGCGCGTGCCGGGCGCGACGCTGCTGGGTTTCATCACCTTCATCGTCGCAACGATTCCTGGCGGTCCGGCGGTGGTCGCGGCGCCGGCCGCGTTCTGGCTGTATCGGCAAGGTTCATCGGGATGGGCCATCTTCATCATGGTGTGGGGCGTGATCGTCGGCACGATGGATAACTTTGTGCGGCCGTTCCTGATCAGCCGCGGCGGTGGAACGACGCCTTTGATCCTCGTAATTTTCGGCGTGATCGGCGGCGCGATGGCCTTCGGATTGATCGGCTTGTTCCTGGGGCCCACGCTGCTCGCGGTCGGCTACAGCCTGTTCGAAGTATGGTCGGCGCACCCAATCGAGCCATCAGCGGAAGGCGCAGACCGCGAACGAATCAACTTGAGCCCCTAGTCGATTCGATCAATCGAGACGTATTCGAGATCGTAGCCAAATGCGCGCGGCCCAACGGCGCGTAGCGCTGCCGGCGATCGCAGCAGCGGTGAGCAGGGCAGCCCTACCACGGTGACGCGGAGTCCCGGCCGCAAAATTTCGGTGCTCACCGGCGTTCCGGTTTCAGTTTCGGCAAGCGTGATCAGATCGGGCACGGTCAGGACGACTTCGCCGTCGAGCCAGAGAATCAGATATTCATTCTTGAAGGAGATTCTGGCGACGCGCCCGCGGTCTCGACTGGAACTTCGCGCGCGAGAATCGTCGATACCTTCGAGCCGCACTTCGCCCCAATCGTGACCGCCGCGGAAGTGCCGCTCGACATCGACGATCTTGCCGCCGATAAAGCGCTTGCCGCATCCCGCATCGATCAATGCCGCGATGGGATCGGTATTGGCGCTGCGCGCGGATTCGACTGCGCGGCCAATTTTCAACGCCAGATGAATCGAGCCGCGAACTATCGTGCGCGATAGAGACGGCTGATCGAACGCCGCAGTAAGATAGATCAGTCCACCATCGTCGGCGCAGATTTTGCGCACTGCGCGCTCGAATCTGACATCACCGGAGTCGCGGGAGTCGGCGGGCGGCGGCGCATATTTCAGCATCGCGGAAACATTGTCGAACAAGAGACCACGGTCGCTGCTAAGCACCGTCGGAAGACCGGGCGTGGTGCCGTAAATCGCAAACGTGGACATCTGGAGTTCGGGAAATGCGCGTCCCATCCCGTCGCCGTCGAGCAGCGGCAGTCCGGTCTCGGCGGCGAGCATCAGCGGAAACATGCATTGCAGACCGCCGATCTCGGCGGCGAAAAATGCGCCAACCGATCCATGCAGAAGCGCCTTCGCCGAATCGACGCCGACCCGCAACGCGCTCATGCTGGGCGGCTTCTCCAGACAGATAAGCGGCGCGCCGACTGCGGCCGAAGTGAGCGCGAACGCTCGCGCATCCATTTCCTCGATATCGATCACCCGCACCGACGAATCGGCGGCGAGCGCGCGACTCGCGACCAGTTGCCCGTAGTAGGAATTACCGCCGCCGCCGCATCCGAGCACGGCGGAGCCCAGCGCGAGCGCCGAAATATCCGATCGGAGAATTTCGAAACTCATCGGCTCGACTCCTCGATATCGCCAATCGCGCGGGCGCGCACACGGAGTGCGTCGCCGGCCAGATACGAGAGCGCGGCTTCTTCCAACTCGACCGTCACGATGGATCCTGCCGATGCGCCGGCTTCGCGCGCACGCCGATGCGCCTCCTTTTCGACCTGGCTAAGCGCTTCGGCGCGCGAGATGCCCGCGCTCGCGAACGTCATGTCCGCTTCGCCGCCGACTTGCGCCATCGCGGCACCGTAAGCGTTGGCGACGCTGGCGTGCGGTGGCCTCATCACCACGCGGCCGAGTTCGCGCAGCAGATCCTCGATTAGCGACGCGCCACCGCCGACCAAAATGATTGGGAGCTGTTGTCCGATGCGTTCGTAATTCTCGAGCAGACGAGCGAGCCGAGTTCGCAGATGCGAATCGACGCGCGTAATCAGTTCGGAATCCAGATGCTTCACGCGTGAGCGATCGCCGATTTCGATTCGTCCCGCTGCGAGCGCAATGTCGGTCAAGGTGAGCGTCGAGCCGCCGAAAGCCAGCGCTTCTTCGGTCAGACGATAGCCGACACTCTTGGGGCCGACCGCTCCAGTAGATGCATCGATCAGGCTGCCGCCGCCGATGCCGATCGAGCACAGATCCGGCATCCGGAAATTGGTGCGCACGCCCGCGATGCTGAGATCGAGCCCGGCTGGTTGCGGATAGGACCCGCGCAACACGCCGGCGTCAGTCGTGGTGCCGCCGACATCGAACACGATCGCGTCGGCGAGCGCGCCGAGAATCGCGGCGCCGCGCAAACTGTTGGTCGGTCCCGACGCGACCGTGAAAATCGGCAGCTCGGCCGCGCTGGTGCTGCGCAGCACAGTCCCGTCGTTCTGGCTGATGAGCAAGTTCGCCGGCACCGCCTCGCGATAAGCCGCAATCGTGCGCGCGGCCAGCGGTCGGAGCATCGCGTTGAGCAGCGTCGCATTCTCGCGTTCGAGAATTCCGAAGCGGCCGATTCGATGCGCGAGCGAAACTTCGAGCTCCGGGTTCGCCTCGCGGATCCATTCAGCGATTCGAATTTCATCTTCTGGATAAGACGTGCCGAAAACCGAAGTCACCGCGACCTGGCTGATGTTGCTCGAGGCGACGTTTCGCGCGACTTCGGCGATCTCTTCGCGGTCGAGCGCGCCGATCGCGCGGCCGTCGAACTCGCGGCCGCCGTTCACGAAGAAGATCGGATTGCGCGCGACGCTACGCAGGTCGTCGGGCCAGTCGCTCATCGGCGGCAGCGATTCGGAAACCGGCTTGCCGACGCGGATCGCCGCAGCCGGCGCGAGTTCGCGCCGCTCGACCAGCGCGTTGGTAAACGCAGTCGTGCCGATATGCACGCGCTTGATGCGATGCGTGCCTGCAACTTTGTCGAGGGCGTCGACGATGCCGCCGCGAATGTCCGGCGTCGTCGGTACTTTCGCCCACGCGACGACGCGGCCCTCGCTGACCAGCACTGCATCGGTGTTGGTTCCGCCTACGTCGATGCCGGCGACAACTTCCATCATCCGACCGTTATCCGCCAGAAACAGTTCCCGCTAGTCACCCAAAAAGAAAACCGGCCTCCCGAATTTAATCCGAGAGGCCGGTTGCTCGAGCGCAATTTTACTCTGCTCTACTTCGACGCCAAGGGTCCTCGAAGCAACTGGCCGGGGAGCGCACCGGTGTGCTCGTTGTTGCGCAGCACCACTTGTCCGTTGACGACGCTCGCGAGAAATCCGTTCGCCTTCTGCTTTAGGCGCCGCGCACCGGCGGGCAGATCGTGATCGACCTGCGGCAGCGTCGCCGCGACAGTGTCCGGATTGAACACGATGACGTCAGCGGCGTTGCCCTCGCGCAGCAGTCCGCGGCCTTTCAAGCCCCATTGAGTCGCGGGCACGAGCGTCAGCATCCTGACTGCCTGTTCGAGTGTGAGCGCCTGCTTCTCGCGAACCCAGTAGCTGAGCACGTGTGTCTGCAGCGACGAATCCATGATTTGCGAAACGTGCGCGCCCGAGTCCGAGAAGGTCACGACGGACTTCGAATGTTTCATCATCTCGAGCACGTGATCCTGATTCTCGTTGGCGAGCGGCTGCAGGAAGAACTGCTTCATGTGCTTCGCGAGCGCGAGATCGATCACGACGTCCACCGGATCCTTGTGCTGCTCGTCCGCGATCTCCGCGACCGAACGATGCGGCGGGCTCGCCTTGTCCATCACGAACAGCCACTTGAAATTGACGCCGCGAGGCTCGGCGCCGATCGCCTCATTGCGGTTGCGCGGTTCCGAGTGCACCGCCTCGACCAGTTTGCGGCGCATTTCCGGATTGCGCAGCGCAGCTTCCTGCTCTGCGAGAGGCAGTTTGCGGATGTCGCGCCACACCGGCAGCCGATCGAACGGCATCGCGGTTTCGAACGAGAGCACAAGGTTCAGCGAGCGGCTGTGCACCTGGATGAACATCCGGCCGCCGGCGGCTTCGGTTTCATCGGCGAGGCTGAAGAATGGACGCCAGTAGTCGGGCACGCGCCGCGAACTGAACATCCCGTAGGTCACGGGCACCTTGCAGTCCACCGCGAGCGCCTTCAGGCGATTCAGGTAATCCTGGATTCGCTCCGGATCCATGCCGGTGTCTTCGCCCGCGATCTCGAAGATGCCCGCCTTCATCTCGCCCATCGCGGAAACGAGTTCGCGCACCTCGTCCCAATTGGCGAGGCGGCTCGCGACCGGGTTGCCGTCCGGCGTCTGATGATTGCGCGTGCGCGACGTGGTGAAGCCGATCGCGCCGGCGCGGATTGCCTCGCGCACTTCGTGCTTCATCCGCTGGAGATCGTGCTCGGTCGCTTCGTCGGTGAACGCGCGCTCGCCCATCACGTAGGTACGCAGCGCCGAATGCCCCATGTAAGCCGCGTAGTTGATTCCCTTGGGCAATCGATCAACCGAGTCCAGGTACTGCGGGAAGGTCTCCCACGACCACTTGATGCCGGCTTCCATCGCTTCGGGCGAAATGTCCTCGGCGCGCTCGAGATTGCGCATCACGAGCAGCTTGTCCTTTTCGGCGCACGGCGCGAGCGAGAACCCGCAGTTGCCCATCACCACCGACGTGACGCCGTGCCAGCACGAGCAAGTTCCGAACGGATCCCAGAACACCTGGGCATCCATGTGGGTGTGCGCGTCGATAAAACCCGGCGTCACCACGTGCCCTTCGGCGTCGATGGTTTCCTTCGCGCTGCCGCTAACTTTGCCGATAGTCGCTATCTTGCCATCCGCGACGCCGACGTCGGCGCGAAATCGCGGCTGACCCGAACCATCGATGACCGTTCCGTCTCGAATGATCAGATCGTATTCCATAATTTTTCCTCAGTTGTCGGGAAGTAGCGCGGCCTGCCGATCAATTGCTTCCCAGACGTTCGAAAACGTGAAGATGCACCTAACCCCGAATCTAATAGCACACTGTTAGATTTCTTATCTCAAAGTGTAAGGGGATCGGCAAGCTGATCGCGAACTTCGAGTGACCATATCGCGTTTCTGGTCTATCCGGCGTTCGGCAGCATCAGTCGGGCTTGAGGCCCTCGACCAATGGGATCCCGAACGCACTCTTGCCGAGAAATTCGAGCGACTCGTCGCTATCGAATGGATGATAAAGACCCGCGCGCACATCGCGGAAGAATCGCTCGAGCGGTAGTCGCTTGAAATACGATGAGCCGCCGACCGCGCGCAGCGCGAGATCGACGACACGCACCGAATTTTCGATCGCGATCATGCGCGCCGCCACCGCTTTGCGCGACCAGCTTTGCGGATGATCGCTATCCACTTCGGCGGCGGCTTTCCACATCACCGCGCGCGCGCCTTCGATCAGCATGTCCATCTCGCCAACCTTATTATAGACGCCCGGCAGGTGGCTCATCGGAAATTTGAGCGGGAAGCGCGGACGATCGCGCATGAACTCGACGACGAAGTTGCGCGCCGCGACTGCGATCCCGATATACGGCGCGCCGATCGTGAACGGCGCCTTGGCGAACACCTTGGTCACCCGGCCGCTGCCCGACATTGGCCGTTGCAGCGCGACCGCGGAATCCGGCACGAACGCGTCCTTGAGCTCAGAGCTGCGCGACGCCGTCGCCCGCATCCCCATCACGTTCCAGTCATCCTTGAACGTCAGCCCCGGCGTTTCGCGCGGCGGGATGAAGAACGTGATGATCGTGATGCCTTGCGGCGCGTCCTCCCACGCCGCCTCGGCGAAGAACAAGTCCAGCGCGATACTCTGCGTGCCGAAAATTTTCCTGCCATTGACAAGGAAGCCGCCTTCGACGCGGCTGGCCGTGGTGCGCGGACGCAAATTGATCACCGCGTTGTCGGGCTCCGATCCGGATCCGCCGCAGATGAGCCGCTCGCCGCCGATTCGCTGCAGCATCGCCTCGACGTTGGGCGCCTTGAACTTGCGATGCAGATCGATCAGCAGTCCCAGCACGTTGAAATGCATGTTGATCGCGAGCGCCGTGGCACCGCATCCTTCGGCCAGCCGCTCTTGCGCCTTGATCCGCTCGAGCAGAGTCGCGCCGAGGCCACCGAATTTCTCGGGCACCGTCAGGACGGTGTAGCCACTCTCGCGGAGCCGCGCGTAGTTCTCGAACGGGAACGACGCCTCTTCGTCGTGCAGTGCTGCGCGCTTGGCAAAATCGTCAGCCAGTCCAGCGGCGAGATCGATAAAGCGTTGCTCGCGCTCGGTATTAAGCTGATTCATCGCCGCACTCCTCGCGCCGAGCGTTCAAACCCACGCGTCGTGACCGGGCATATAGTTCATGTTGCTCTGCGCGGGATTGCGATTCACTAGCGGCCGCATGTACAGCGGATGCTTCATGCTGCGCACCTCGTGCTCGATCTTGAAGAGCAGCGCTCCGCTCTCGGGCTCGACGATGTCGCGGAAGCGGTACTGATGCTGGTCGCTCTCCTCGAACACCAGCTCCTTTTCCTGAAGCTGGCGATGCGGCCCCGAAAAATCGGCGACATAAACCTGCACGTGATGCCCGTCGTAAGGCGGAATCTCGCGATCGGTTTCACGAAAGATGAAACGTTGACCGATACCGACGGTAACCCGCGCATAGGCGCCGGCGGCCGCCTGAACGACGTCGGACGGGGCCGCCATCACGCGCCGATAGAAATGCGAAATTCCTTCCGCCGCTCCGATCGGAACGTCGAATTCGACATACGCGATACCCAGACTAATCGGCTTGAAGTGCTCCGATGGCTCGTAGCATCGGATGCGATTGCCCCACGGGCAGACCGCCTCGACGAATTCCTCGTGCTCGAAGAAACCGTAGCTGGTGCCATCGAGGCGCTTGCGCAGCCGCGTCAATCGCGTGAGCAGCGCCGCTCGATCCGGCACCACGATTCCGACGTGCCCGCGCACCACCTGCGGCTTGTTCGTCGGCAGATGAAACTGGTTGCGCCCGATATTCACCCACATGTTGGTGATGCTGTTCATCAGGTAGGGGTCGCGGGTCAGCCCCAGCCCGATCACATAGAAGAGCGTCGCGAGTTGCTGATCGGGCACCGTCACGTTGACGTGTTCGAGCGCGACGATATTGCCGAGATCCTCGCTAGCGCGGTCGTATGGACAATCCATTTGCAATGAAACCTCCTGGCGTGTCGGCCACCGCAAATTGGGCCGTACAAGTCAACTCGTCGATCGAGGGTTTACCACGAACCGAGGCGCTCGTCGAAGAAATCGGCGGGTCGAAATGAGCGCACGGCATCGATTGGCGGCGCTCGCGAATCAGGGAGGTATCGTCGTCAGTTCGTGCATCGTCGGAACGGCGGACGGCTTTGCGGTCGGCGGCTTGGCCGGCGCTGCGGCCGTCACGCTGCGTTCGTGCTCGAAGAATTTGGCGTTCACCTTGACAAGCTGTCCGATCGCTTCGGTGATTTTGCCGGACACGTCGCCAACCGCATCCTTGCCGACGCGAAACACCGACGAGTCTTCGTACACCTCGCCTGGCAAATCTTGCGAATAGATTGTGAATGTGATCGCGACTGCCGACATATGGCCGGTGAGCTCGGCGTTGATTCCCTTCCACGCGTCGGTGCACGAGAGATGCAGCCCGAGGCCGTACTGTTTCGTCGAGTCCTGCAACCGGTAGGCCGGCGAGGCCGCGACCTCGGTGCGGATCGCTTTGCAAAGATCCTGGCCGACTTCGTCGGCGCACTGGCATGCGACGACCACGTTGATGCGATTGTCGCCGGCCGCGAGCGCCGAGCCGAAAAGCAAAGTGATCAGCGCGATGCTCGCCGCGATCGCAGGCAACTTCATTCGAGAACACAGCCGTGAAGACACAATCCCTCCTGAGGTTCGCTCGCATCCACGATTCGATCCGGACAAATCGCAGTCGCCCGATAATGGCATCCCGATCGCCGTCAGGAAAACTCGCTGCGATACCGCGCGCTGGGGTTTGAACGACGTGCGTCACGATTCGCGGTATGTTGCCGAACGAATCCTTCATGCCGGCGAGATCAATCAGCGCGGGGTAGCTACGGCTTGCGTGCTGAACGATCCGGGTCGGGGCGCCGAATCATTTCGCCCTGGACGACGTACGATCTAGACTGAGGACTGCTTCGTCGCACTTGTTTCAGCCCTATCACCGCAGGAGAAATTGCATGCCTGAAATAATCAAACTCGAACAGCCGCGCGACGGCGTCGCGCTCGTCACGATGACCAATCCGGCAATCAACAATCATGGCTCGTGGATCGGAATCGCCGAATTGGCGGCCGCGATAAAGCGGGCGCGCGAGGCGGGCGCGCGCGTGACGGTGCTTGCGTCGGGCGTGCCGGGGCATTGGTTCGAGCACGCGTGGCTTAAGGACCTCGCCGATGCGATCGAGGGCAAGCCGACCACCGCGGAAGGCGTCGCGTGGTTCAACGCGCTCTACGAAATCGGCAAGACGCACGTGGTGACGATCGCGGCGGTCTCGGGCGATTGCTCGGGCGGCGGCGCTGAGCTCGGATGGGCCTGCGACATGCGCATCGCGGAGGAGCAGGCGCTGTTCGCGCAACCGGAGATCCAGATCGCGCTGACGACGGGAATCGGCGGCACTTGCCGGCTCGCGCGATTGATCGGCCGCACCGCGACGGCCGAGATGGTGATGCTCGGGCGGCCGATGACCGCGCGGCGCATCTATCAACTCGGCGGCGTGAATGAAGTTGTACCGGCGGGCAAGTCAGTCGAAGTCGCGCTCGAATGGGCGACAACGATCGCCGCTCGTCCGGCCAAGGCGCTCTCGACGCTCAAGCAGATTCTCATCGACAACGACGAAATGAATCTCACCGAAGCGCTGAACAACGAGCAACGCCTGTTCCAGACAGTCGCGCAAACGCCGGAAGCGATCCGCACGATGAGAGAGACTCAGGCGCGATTCGACCACGGCGAGAGCATCCGCAGCGTTTACGGATTGCCGCGTTCGTCGTGATCGAAGTCAGCTCATGACTGAATTTTTTTGTAGTTTAGCGATCCAGGCTGATGCGAAGCCGCTTAAGGATCGAGAGCTTTCGAAGGATCCCGGATATTTTCCTTTACCTCGCCCGCTACTTGGTGCGTTTCGATCACTCGATCTTGCGCCAGGAATGTCCGTCGCGATGAAGCAGTTCATCGGCAGCGGCCGGACCCCACGAACCAGCCATGTAGTTCGGAAAGTCGGTGGCCTTCTGCTCGCCCCAGACCTCGAGCACCGGCTCGATCGCGCGCCATCCGGCATCGACCATGTCGGCGCGCTGGAACAGGGTGGTGTCGCCGAGCATGCAATCCCAAAGCAAAGTCTCATAGCCAGTTGCCGGGGTGGCCCGAAAATACTCTGAGTATTTGAAGTTCATATCCACATTGCCGAGACTGACTACTGGACCAGGTATCTTCGCGCTGAATCGAAGTGAGATTCCCTGATCCGGCTCGACATGAATCACTAGTATGTTCGGCACCATCGACTCGACCGACGTATCCTTGAACATCAGGAATGGCGGGCGGCGAAACTGGATCGCGATTTCGGTGACCCGCTTCGCCATGCTCTTGCCGGTGCGGAGATAGAACGGCACGTCGGCCCATCGCCAGTTGTCGATGAAGAGGCGGACCGCGGCGTAAGTCTCGGTGTTGGAATTCGGATCGACGCTGGGCTCCGCGTGATAAGCCGCGCGGGGCTTACCGAGCACATTGCCGGCGGCGTACTGGCCGCGCACCGCGTCGCGGGCGACGTCCTCTTTTCTGGGCGGCCGAATCGCGTGCATCACCTTGGCCTTTTCATCGCGCACGGCCTCCGAATCGAATGAAATCGGCGGTTCCATCGCGGTCATCGAGAGCAGCGTCAGCATGTGATTCGGCACCATGTCGCGCAGCGCGCCTGCGGTATCGTAGTAGCCGCCGCGCAACTCGACACCGACCGTCTCGGCCGCGGTGACCTGCACCAACTCGATGTAGCGCCGGTTCCAGATCGGCTCGAAGATGCCGTTGCCGAAACGAAACACCATCAGATTCTGAACGGTCTCCTTGCCGAGGTAATGATCGATGCGGAAGATTTGCGATTCGTCGAGATGAGTGCCGATCTCATGATTGAGCGCCTTGGCGGACTCAAGGTCGCGGCCGAACGGTTTCTCAATAATCACTCGCCGCCATTGATGATTCGGTTCGGTAGTCAGTCCGGCATTAGCCAGTTGCTTTACTATTTCGCCGAAAAAGATCGGCGACGTAGCCAGATAGAATAGGTAGTTGCCGGGTGTTCCGGATTCCTTGTCTATATCCGCAAGCATCTCCTTCAAGTGATTAAACGCGGCCGGATTCTTGAAGTCGCCAGATGTGTATTGGATGCTTTTTGCGACGTGCTCCCACATCTTCGGATCGACCTTCGCGGTTGCGTATTTCGACAAGTCGGCGGTGATCTGATCACGGTAGCTGTCGGAACTTTCTTCGATATTCGAAAAGCCGACCAGCGCGAATTTCTCGGGCAGCAGCTTTGCTCTGGCGAGATTGTAGATCGCGGGCATCAGCAGGCGCTTGGTGAGATCGCCGGTCGCGCCGAAAATCACCATCACGCAGTCGTCGCCGCGGCGCACGTGCGCGGCGCTCGCGCTCTTCTTTGAGTCGGCCATCGGATAGCCCCTTTCGGCGCGAACAGAGCGCCCGTGTTTTCGCTTCTATAGCTTAGGTCGCATCTGCGGTTGCCGGTTAACTCTTTTTCTCGAGATGGCCGCCGAACTCGTAGCGCATCGCCGACAGTAATTTGTCGCCGAAGTCAGCCGCGCCGCGCGAGCTGAAGCGTTCATACAACGATGCGCTCAGCACATAGGCCGGCACGCCTTCATCGATTGCCGCCTCGATCGTCCATCGACCCTCGCCCGAATCGGAGACGCGCCCGGCGAATTTCTTCAACTCCGGATCATCGACCAGCGCCGTCGCGGTGAGGTCGAGCAGCCATGACGCGATCACGCTGCCGCGCCGCCACACTTCGGTGATGTCGGGGAGATTGAAATCGTATTGATACAGTTCGGGCGCCCGCAGCGGCGTCGTTTCCGCATCGACGGCGTGCGTCTGCTTGCCGACGTTCGCGTGGCGCAGGATGTTGAGACCCTCGGCATACGACGCCATGATTCCGTACTCGATTCCGTTGTGCACCATCTTGACGAAGTGGCCCGCGCCATTCGGCCCGCAATGCAGGTAGCCGTGCTCGGCGGTGCTGTCGGTGATTTTTTCGCGGCCCGCGATGCGCGGGGCGGAATCGATTGACGGGGCCAAGGTCGCGAAGATCGGATCGAGATGCTTGACGACGCCGAGCTCGCCGCCAATCATCTGGCAGTAGCCGCGCTCGAGTCCCCACACGCCGCCGCTGGTGCCCGAATCGACGTAGTGCAGCCCCTTCGATTTGAGTTGCTTGGCGCGCCGGATGTCATCGACGTAGTACGAATTGCCGCCATCGACGATGATGTCGCCGGTCTGAAAGCGCTTCGACAACTCGGCCAGCGTGTCCTCGACCACCGCCGCCGGCACCATCATCCACGCGACGCGCGGCTTGCTGAGCTTCGCCGCAAAATCGTCGAGCGAGGTCGCGCCAATCGCGCCGTCCTTCGCCAGATCTTTAACCGATGCGGGATTGACGTCATACACGACGCATTGGTGGCCGCCCTGCAGCAGCCGCCGGACCATGTTCGCGCCCATTCTGCCAAGACCAACCATTCCCATCTGCATCGGCTTTGCTCCTTGTGCGATCTAAAAAATTCGCGTGACTAATATTGATGCGCGTTCTCGTACCGTGATGCGAGAGCCCAAAGCTGCGGGCGCGTTACGACGCGCAACGTCTATTAGATGCCGCCGCGCTTGAAGAGTCGCAGAATCAGGCCGAAAGAAATTCGCGCAAACGGCGCGCCAGTTCTTCGGGCTTTTCTTCCGGGATGAAATGGCCGCAGTCGGCGATCGAGCCGCCTTCAGCGCGATTTGCGATCCGTCGCAGCGATTCAACCACGAGATCGCCACGGCCGCGCGGTCCTCCCCCGCCGATACCGAGGGTCGGCATCGGCAATTTGAATCCGGCGGCGAACCTCGCGCGATTGTCGGCGACATCCTGAGAGAGCGCGCGATAGAAATTGAATCCAGCGCGCATCGCGCCCGGCTGCGAGTAGGTCCGCACGTATTCCGCGACATCGTCATCGCTGAAGGTGCCCGCCTGATCGCATCCGTTCATGAAAAACCACTCGAGATAGGTTCGCTCGCGGCCGACCGTCAGCGCCTCGGGCAAATCGGGCACCTGGTGAAACATATGATGCCATCGCGGAGCACCGCCGATCGCGGCGCCCGCCGGCTGATCGCCGGGCACGGGAACATCGAGCATCGCAAGATGCGTGACTTCGGCGGGATGATCGGCGGCGAGGCGAAACGCGACCGGCGCGCCCCAATCGTGCCCGACGACGGCAAACCGCGCATGCCCGAGATGATCGTGCATCACCTGCCAGACGTCGTTGGCGACCGTCTTTTTATCGTAGCCGCTGCTTGGGCGCGACGAATCGCCGAGTCCGCGCAAGTCCGGCGCGACCAGCGAGAACTTGTCGGCGAGCAGCGGCATCACGCGGCGCCATTCGAACCAAGTCTGCGGCCATCCATGAAGCAGGACGACCGGAGCGCCCTGCCCCATCGTAACGAAATGGATCCGCACGCCTTTCAGATTCGCATAGTGATGAATGAAGTCGCTGCTAATCATCGGTAGTCTCCGTGGGCCCGAAGCGTATCAGATGAATTCGCACAGGCTGAAGCCTGTGCCACTCAATGCAAAAACTCCCGCGCCCGCGATCAAGCCGCAGACGCGGGAGGTAAAATTGCGGATGCCGACGAGGCGCCGATCAGTTCAGCGTGGCGCGATGCCTTTGCGTCAACGCATCGACGTCGAACTTGAACAGCCGCCCCGCGTTCAGTCCGAGAATTTTCGCGCGCGCATCGTCGGGCAGATGCGCCATCTGGCGCTCGATCGCTTCGGGCGAATGCGGCCAACTGCCCTCGTGATGCGGATAGTCATTCGCCCACAGGAAATTGTCGGTCAAATCATATTTCACGGCGAGATCCAGCCCGACGGGGTCCTCCTGGAACGACGCGTAGCCGTGCGCGCGGAAATATTCGCTCGGCAGCATCTTGAGCCGTGGCAGCGCCCACATATGATGCTTGTGATAGGCCTCGTCCATCGCGCTGAGCGCCCACGCGACCCATCCAATACCCGACTCGATCGCCGCAAATTTGATTCCCGGATAACGCTCGAGCACGCCCGAGCCGCAGAGATTCGCGACCGGCTCGATCGTCGGCACCAGCGAATGCGACACGTAATTGATCACGGCGCCACCGTCCTTGCGCGCCGCGCGCGGGTCGCGCCCGGTGGAAACGTGGAACGTGATCGGCATCCCGGTTTCCTCGATGATCGCCCACATCGGATCGAACATCTGCATGTTGTAGTTCGGATCGCGATGATTGTGCGGACCGAAGATCGGCTTGCAGGGCAGCGTCAGTCCGCGAAATCCCATCTTGGCGACGCGTTCGATTTCCTTGATCGATCCCGGCAGATCGGCCGTCGCGATCGCCGCCAGCGGCGACAATCGATCATTGTACTTCGCGAAAGTTTCCCACGCCCAATCGTTGTAGATGCGGCATTGCGCCTGCGCGAAATCCGCGTCGGTCGTCGCCCACATCGTGAGGCCCTTGTTCGGAAAAATGATCTCGGCATCGACGCCGTCGGCCGCCAGATCCCTGATTCGTTGCTCCGGATCGGCGCCGGCACGCGACCGGACCTTGTCTTCGCCTTCGAGATTGCTGTCGAGCAGGCGCGATTTGGCCCAGCCCTCGGAGATTTGCCATTTCACGCCGTTCTCGTCGATGTCGATTCGCGGCAGGCGGCTCTTGTACTTCGCGTCAATTCGATCGACCCACAGATTGGTCGGCTCGTTGGCGTGGCAGTCCGCCGAAATCATCACGTATTTATCGGGATCGCCGGGACGCCCGGTGCGCTTCCATCCCGCATGTCCAGGCGATTCGAGCCGCCATCGATTGGGCTCATTCACTTCACCGAGAATTGCGCCTGCCATAGGGGGAACCTCCGCAGAAACCTGCAAGTGGGATACGACGACTGTATCTTAGACTGACTTTGAAAGCTGTCAAGGAAGCAGACGACCGCACGGTCCTGCTCAGTCAGAATCAGCATCGGATTTGAATTATCTGCGCGTGTGCAGGGCTAGCCGAAGAAGGTCGTAATCGTGATGGGCGTGTCCGGATCCTTCGACTCCGGCAGCCTTCGCTCAGGATGACGGAATGGAGCGGCGATGGAGGAAGGCGGCGTGCTGAAAGGCTATTCTATTCTTCTTCGGAGAAAGACGGCGAAAGATCCTCGAGCGATTTGCCGCGCGTCTCCGGCACGAACAGCACCAGCACCACGACCCCGATCAGCGGTCCGACCGCGAAAATCGAAGCCGCTTGGCCGAGTCCGCCGAGCGGTTTGGATAGCAGTCCCACGACCACCGGCGATAGCATCCAGCAGATTTGCCCGATCACCTGCGCGCACAGACTATAGCCGGTGCATCGAATCTCGGTCGGGAACAACTCGGTCGAGAGCGCGGACGTCGCGGTGCGCGCCGCCTGGTAAGCGAACATCGTGATAACCTCGGCGGCAAGAATCGCCGAGTAGGTATCGCTGCGAAACAGCCAGAACATCGCGGCCGCCGAAATCAGGTACGCTGTCGCCGCGGTCAATTTCCGCCCGATGCGATCCATCAAAAATCCGCACAGCAGAGTGCCGACCGTGCCCATCAGGTATGCGACGATCACCGCGCTGCCGACCTGCGCGGAGGTCCAATGATGATCGCGCCGCGCGTAGAGGCTGAAGTAAGTAATCGTGGGACCGCCGATCAGGCCGATGCTGTTCCAGAGCGACGCGACGATCAGCAGCCGCGAGCGATACGCGCCGGCGAACGGCCTAAGGCAGTTGCGAATCGCAGTCCAGAACGGAATCAGCGGTTTCCCCTCGGCGGCGCGCGCGTGCTCGAGCGCGCTGAAGCGCGCGGTTTCCTGGATACCGCGGCGCAGGAACGCGATCAGCACCAGCGGCACGATCCCCAGCATGTACATCCCGCGCCAGCCGAAGCGCGACTCCGACATCGCGCCGTACACGAGGCCGGCTGCGGTGACGCCCAAAAACGCAATCATGTGCAGGCCCGCGATCGCGCGCCCGCGCTGCAACTCCGGAAATTCCTCGCTGATCATCGTGACCGCGACGCCGAACTCCGCCGCGAGAAAAATCTGCGACGAGCTCTGAAAGACGGTGAAGGTTCCGACGCCGGTGGACAGCGCCGTCAGCAGGGTCAGCACGGTGTAGCAGAGCACGGTGGTGGAGATGATCGGTTTGCGGCCGAAACGATCGGCGAGGATCACGACGAAGAACGACATCATCCCGCCGAGGCGCACGATCGTCGCGATCAGCCCGATCGCAGGATCGCCCAGATGAAAGGTGCGCGCGATATCGGGCGTACAGAGATGGAAAATCGTGATGTCGTAGCCTTCGAAGATCGTGGCCGACATCAGCATCACGAACAGCGCGATCAGGTAGCGCCGCGGACGCGGCAGTCCCGGCGTGGAGGGATGAGGAACGGTGCCCGGATCCAAGTGAGCAGCCTGCATTGCCATTTCTACCGTCTAGTCTCGCTCGCCGAATCGACTGTGATCGATCTTATTGCGCGCCTAATCGCGACGGCCTAGCGCGGCTGCGACTCAGTTGAACCCGGCGATCCTACTCCAGCCAGCACCGCGCGAAACGCGTCGCTCGAGACGTGCACCGCGCCCTGATACGGCGTCGAGAGTTCTGAAATCGCCAGGATCGTCAGTCCGATCAGAGCCGCGAACGCGCCGCACATCAATGCCTGAGCATAATAATACCGGGTACCGAAAAAATAGCTGAAGCCGATCGTGATCACGCTGCCAACGTAGATCACGATCCACACCACCGACGGCAGGTCATTGCTGTAATAGACGTAGCGCAGGCGCCGCGCGTTGTTCAGATCGGCCATCTGGTCGAGGCTCTTGTCGAGCAGCAGGCTCTCGCGCGAATCGGCCGGCTTGTAGGCGACCAGATCGTCCCACAGCCGGTTGGCAGTGGCGCTGTCGGCGGCGAAATCGTTTTTCGCCATCGCTTCCCATTCGTTGTTCACGACGATCCGCGCGTACTGATGAACCGCGGAGCGCATTTCGGATCGCATCGGCTCGTTAAATCCACGCGACAGATAGAAGATGTTCGCCAGCGCCAGCGCTTCCTGCTGCGCACTCTCGTTCGCGCTCTCGTAGCGCTGCCACGCCGCCACGATCACGAATGCCAGCACCACGCCATAGAATGCGCCGACCACGCCGAAGGTGAAGCCCGCGACTTCGTGGTTCTCGCGCAACGTCTCCCACGGCACGAGGCGGCGCATGATAAGTAGTCCCGCGATCGTGACGCCGGCGAAAACCAGCGCGACAATTTCGGCTTGCAAGGAGACCGAAAAGGCGTCGAGCCAATTCATAGTTGCGGTCGTCTCATCGTTTGCGCCATCTCAGCGCGAGGATGCCCCAATCGCGGCCTCCGCGCGCGCCTCACAATGACGCGAGAACCCGATACTGCGCAATCTAGTTCGCAACACCCACCAGTTTCACATGCTGCGGACTCTTGGCCGCGGTATCGCGCAGTTCGAGGGTGCCCTTGAAGATGCCCGCCGAGCGCGGCGCGAACTCGACGCGCACCACGCAACTGCCGCCGCCCGCCTCGAGCGTCTCGCAGGTGTTGGCGGTGACGTTGAACGGCGGCGACGCCGCGACGCTCGAGAACTTGATCGCGGTGCGCGTGTTGTTGGTCACCTTCAGGCTCATCGAGGCCGGCGTTCCATCGACCTTCAACGCGCCGAAGTGGAGTTTTTTCTGAAAGGTGAGCGGCCCCGCGACGCCCTTGCCGCGCAGCTTCACGATATGCGGACTGTTGGCGGCATTGCTGATGAGTTGCAGCGTTCCGCGCTGCCCGCCCTCCGCGATTGGCGCGAAGGCGACGGTGATCGAGCAGCTCGCAGCCGGCATCAGCGGTTCTCTGCATCCGTTCGCGACGATCGCGAATCCTCGGCTGATAACAGGTCCCGAAAATTTGACCGGAGCACCGCCCGCGATCGCGGAACTAGTGAACGTCACCGCGACTGGCCTGCTCTCATCGATCTGATTGCCGACTTCTTCCGGCTCGAAGAGTATCGCCCTCGGCGCGACCTCTATACTCGATTGCACCGCCGCGGGATCGCCCGCGCGCGCCGCCGCCCCTGGTTTCACGAGTATCGCGATCGCCGCGGTCAGCATCAACCAGCGCTTCCCGACACGCCCGATGCGATCGACACGCCTATCCAATGCGGCTGTCACAATGATGATTGTGCATCATCTTTCGCAGCAGGCTAAGACTTCCTTCGCTGCATGGGCGCGGGAGGTCCGTCCTTCCGGGCGCGCGACGAGTCAGCCTTTTTTGCGCGCCGACGATTATTTGACGACCGGACTCTCGACCGGCTGGACGTGCTCGCCGTTGCGCGCCGCCTGTCCGACGTTGACCGCAACCTTGTCCGTCTCATTGATACCGCTGGTCACTTCGACCATCTGGCCGTTGTCGTAGCCGAGCGTCACTTCGGCGAGATGCAATTGATTGTTGCGGACGACGGGCACGAAGACTTTGCCGTCGCGGAACACCAGCGCATCGTCGGGCACCATCGGCGCGCCGGCGCCCATCGTGACGGTGAATTGCGCGCGCGCGTACATGCCGGGATAGAGCGCGAGATCGTCGTTCGGCAGATCGACTTCGACCAGCATCGTGCGCGTATCAGGCGAGAGCGCATCGGGATGCCGCGTGATCGTTCCGCTGAATTTGCGCGCTGGATATTCCGCGACCGTGATCGTCGCCTGGTCGCCGTCCTTGATAAACGGCGAGACCGCTTGCGGCGCCGACGTCAGCACGCGCACCGGTTTGGAGCGCGCGATCGTGACGATATTGCCGCCGCCAGCGCCGCTCGTGCTCGCCGGCACCAGGCGCCCCGGATCGATATTGCGTGCAGTGATGATTCCGTCGAACGGCGCCGTAATTATCTTGTAAGCCTGATTCGCGAGATCCTGCTCGAGGATTGCCTTCGCCTGCAGCATCTGCGCGTGCGCCTCGTCGGCCATCTGCGGCGCGACGACTCCTTCCTTGCGCAGCGTCTGATTGCGCTGATCGGTGATGCGCGCGAGGTTGTAGTTGGCGCGCGCGTTGGCGACCTGCTGATCGAGTTCCGGCGATTCGAGGATCGCGATCACCTGACCTTTGCGCACGCGGTCGCCCTTATCGACGTTGATCTTCTTCAGGTAGCCGGAGACCTTCGCGTACACCTCGGTCTCGTCGAAGCCGCGGATCGTCGCCGGCAACTTGATTTCGCGGGTCGCGGGCGAGCGCGTGACATTCTTCACCAGCACGTGCGGCCCCGCCTCGTGCTGGCGTTCGAGTTCCGAAGTTTGCCGTCCGATCCAGAGTTCGCGCGCGAGCACCAAGCCGGCGGTCGCGACCATTATCAGCACCACCGCGATAATCCAGCCGGCATAGAAAAATTTGCCGGGTGGCGGAGCAGTAAAGTTCCGTGGATCTTCTTCCAGTTCAGCCATAGAGTTCGCGGATTAACGCGTCGCGTCGTTCACAATATCAGCTTAGGCGCCCGGCAGCGTGATCGCCTCGATCTCGAGGTCGCGCTGATGCTTGCCCATCAAGCTGCGGCTGAAGATCGAATAGACCGCCGGCACCACGAACAGCGTCATCATCGTGGCCGCGATCAATCCGCCGATTACCGCGCGCCCGAGCGGCGCGTTCTGCTCCGAGCCGGAACCGAGCGCGAGCGCCATCGGCAGCATCCCGAGGATCATCGCGAGCGCCGTCATGATGATCGGGCGAAAGCGGATTCGGCCCGCCTCGATCGCCGCGGCGGTCGGACTGTAGCCGTCTTCGCGCAGTTCGTTGGCGAACGTGACGAGCAGATTCGCGTTGGCGACGCCGACCCCGATCGCCATGATCGCGCCCATCAAGGATTCGACATTGATCGTCGTGCCAGTGATCGCGAGCATCCAGAGCACGCCCGCCAGCGCTCCGGGCACCGCCATCATGATGATGAACGGCTCGAGCCACGACTGAAAATTCGCGACCATCAGCAGGTACACCAGGATGATCGCGAGAATCAGTCCCTCGCCGAGCGTTTTGAAAGATTCGTGCATCGCCTGGCTTTGGCCGCGAATCACAATGTGCGTGCCCTTCGGGAGCGGACCTATATTGTCGATCTCGTGCTGCACCGCCGCTGCCACGCCGCCGAGATCGCGGCCCTCGACCGCCGCATCGACGTCCATCACGCGCTGCACCGAGTAATGCGCGACCACCGCCGGATTCCACGCGTGCGTGACCGACGCGAGATTGCCGAGCAGTTGCGGGCGCCCCTGCACGCCATCCTTCGACGGCGTGCTGAGCGGGATATTCGACAGCGCCGCGACCGAATCAATCAGATGCTGCGGCGCCTGCGACACCACGTTGTAATTCACCCCGGTCTTCGGGTCGAGCCAGAAATTCGGCTGCAACAACGACGCGCCGCTCAGCGTGGACAGCATACTCGACGCCACCTGCTGCTGCGTGATCCCAAGTTGCAGCGCCTTGTCGCGATCCACTTCAACTTTGAACGTGGGATAGTCCTGCGGCTCCGCGATTCGGAGGTCCGCGATACCCGGAATCAGCTTCATCCGATCCTTGAGCCGCAGCGCGATATCGTAGTTGGCCTGCATGTCGTTGCCGTTGATTTGCGCGTCGATCGCCGCGGGAAGGCCGAAATTGAGCACCTGGCTCACGATATCCGCGGCCTGAAAATACGCGGTCACGTTGGGATATGTGACCTTCATCAG
>NZ_JAUSKL010000030.1 GCF_030646925.1 Candidatus Binatus sp.
AATGGCGACGGTCATCACGAGCGAGTGCATCAATTGCGGGGCGTGCGAGCCCGAATGCCCCAACACCGCGATTTATGGCGGCGGTGTGACATGGGAATTGAATGGCGCGACCAGTCCGGCGATCGCGCAGGATATCTATTACATCGTGCCGTCGAAGTGCACCGAATGCGTCGGCTTTCACGATCACGAAGCGTGCGCCGCGGTATGCCCGGTCGATTGCTGCGTGCCTGATCCCAATATTCCGGAAACTGAATCGGTGCTGCTCGAGCGCGCGCGCGTATTGCATCCCGAATTGACGATTCCCGACGACGCGCCGTCGCGCTTTCGCAAGGAAGGCGGTGCGCCCGCACCGGCCGGCGATGGCGCGGAAGCCAAGCCTGCGGCGCCAGCAGCGGCCAACGTCGCGGCCCCGGCTCCCGCTAAAGCGGCAGCACCGGCAGCGCCGCCGCCTGCACCGGTCGCGACTGCGCCGGCGATCGCCGCGCCGATCGCGATGCTGAATCTTCCCAAGGATATCGGCGCTCTGCCCGGTCCGCTCGCCGAAAAACATTTTCCCGGCGAACTCGAAGCGGATTTCGACGCGGTGCTCGCGACGGTCGAGGACAAGCCGACTAGCTCAGCGCCCGGCGCGGTTCGCGTTGCACTCAGACTCGCCGAGCCGATTCTCGGCGCGATGCCCGATGAAACCAAGCTTCAGCTCGAAAGCGCGGTGGGCAGCACCTCGGGATTCTCGCGAATCCGCGCGACCGCGCTGAACATGATCCTGAATCTGATCGCGTATCCGGCGGCGCTGATTGCCTTCGCGGTCGTAGTGCTCGGCGATCCGCTGTTTTCGCAGCAAACCGGCGGATGGATCATGCTCGGCCTCGCGCTTGCCTCGGGCGAAGCGGCGTGGCGTCTCCGCGAGGGTATCGTGCACGCCAGGCCGGCGTCCGAGCTGACCTATCGCGGATGCTGGTACGGGCTCGCGCTCGCGCCGGTGGGTTCGATCCTCGCGAAACCGGGTGGCAAGGCACGTCCCACGAATCGCAAGGTGGCGTTCGACGGTTTTGAGAGCACGATGCACGACGACAAGCTCGAGCGCGATCGCCGCTACGGTACGGTTTATAAGGTCGCGGAGTATTCGAATGCGTATCTGGTCCGGCTCGAGATGCCGCGCAAATTGCCCCAATCGTCATTGAAGCGGCTGTGGAATCTCCCCGACGAGATGCCCGATTACGACTACACGGTCGCGCTCGGCGACTCGGTGCTCGCGATCAGCGGGAGCGCGCGGGGCGAGGCGCTCAGGAAATTGTCGTATGTGTCGTCGTCGTTCCCGGCGGACTTTTCGACCCGCATCGAGTTCGGCAAGCCGGTGACCGCGTTCAAGCATCGGATGCGCGCGAAGATCCTCGAAGTGATCGTGCTCAAAGGTGAGGCAGGCGAGCTGCAGAGCGCTGCTTGATAACACTGTTTGGAGAGTCGTCGGCAGCCCTGCTTCCGGTGACGAGCGCTCCGCGAGCGTGACGCCGCGTTCACGGAGCGCGAACCAGGGACTCCTTCAAGGTCGAGGTTAGGTCAGATGGCGATCCAAATCCGGGACGCCACGAGTCGCGACCTGCCGCATATCCTTGAAATCGAGCGCCTGTCGTTCCCTTCGCCGTGGACGCTCGCATCGTTCAAAAGAGAGCTCACGCTGCCATTTTCGCGCGTGATCGTGGCGATTTCGGAGGATTATACTCCGAATCGGGGTGCCACATCGCCGATTCTGGGCTTCCTATGCCGATGGCTGATCGCCGACGAATGCCACATCCTAAATATTGCGGTTCATCCGGACGCGCGGCGGCTGGGCGTCGGCGCGATGCTGATGATTGAAGCGATCAGAGAGGCTCAGGCCGAGAGAGCGGAGCTGGTGACGCTCGAAGTTCGTCGCTCGAATCTGGCGGCGCGACAGCTCTATCGCAAGTTCGGATTTGAAGAACGACGTTTGAAAAAGAACTACTACGGTCCCGGCGAGGACGCGATAATCATGGAACTGCGATTTGACTGAGCGCGTCGGTCAGTGACTTTGTTCTATTTGGGACCCTGATCACCGCAATATATTCATCGTGGGGTTACAAGCCAGCAAGAATTATGGCATACTGGTAAGCACATTCCAGGCCGATCGGACCGGTAAACTTGCCGCCTCGAAATCCAAGGCTTGCGATTAGGTACGAAAATAGCATGAATCTGCCGTTCAAAAAGGGCGAGAAGGTGGTCTACCCTGCTCACGGCGTAGCGGTGATCGAGGACATCCAGATGCGCGTCATCTCGGGGACCGAGCGGCGTTTCTATATGCTGCGAATCCTCGGCACCGAAAAGATGACGATCATGATCCCCACCGAAAACGTCGAATCGGTCGGACTGCGGCGCGTGATCGGCAAGGACATGGTCGAAAAGATCTACCGCATCCTGCGCCAGCGGAAAGTCGAAGTCGATACGCAGACGTGGAATCGGCGCTATCGCGAATACACCGAAAAGATCAAAACGGGCTCGCCGCTCGAGATCGCGAAGGTGCTGCGCGATCTGCTGGTGCTGAAAGGCGACAAGGAATTGTCGTTCGGCGAGCGCAAGATGCTCGATACGGCGCGGAGCCTGCTGGTGAAGGAACTTTCGATCGCGAAAGCCAACACCGAAGAGAAAATCATGGAAGAGTTGAAGACGATTTTCGCGAACTAGCCGTAGCTCTGTTCGAGGATGTTTCGAGGGCCGGGGATCGCTCCCGGCCCTTTTTTTGTTGAAGCTGCGAATTCGGTGTGCGACTCTGCCAGCGATGACCTCGTGATGCTGCCGGCTACATTTTTGATGTCGATTGACGGCGAACCCGCGATGAAATGAAAGCGTCGGCGATCATTGTCGCGGCGGGCAGTGGCGTGCGCCTGGGCAAGCAGGAACCGAAGGCTTTCGTGAAGATCGGCGGTCGCACGATCCTGTCGTACTCGCTCGCAGTGATCGCCGAACTCGACGAGATCGGCGAAGTCGTAATTACGGTGCCGGCGGGATTCGAATCGATTGCGCGCGCTGAAGTGAGCTCGGTAGGGATCGGGATTCCAGTGAAGATCACCGTGGGCGGCGTCGAGCGGCAGGACTCGGTGCGAATCGCGCTCGCGCTGACGTCGGCGGAGAGCGAGTTGGTGATCGTCCACGATGCGGCGCGGCCGTTCGCGGACGCGGATATTTTCCGCCGATGTCTCGACGCAGCATCGCGAGTCGGCGCTGCAATCGCGGCGGTACCGGTCGCGGATACGCTGAAGCGCGTCGATGGCGATCGCGCGATCGTCGAGACGGTCGCACGCGCGGGGCTATGGCAGGCGCAGACGCCGCAAGCCTTTCGCCGCGAGTTGCTGGTGTCCGCGCACGATCGCGCGTTCGAGCAAAAAATCGCCGCGACCGACGACGCCGACCTAGTCGAGCGGAGCGGCGCGCGAGTCGAGGTGGTCCCGGCTTCGTCGCGGAATCTGAAAATTACGACGCTCGCGGATCTCGCGCTCGCCGAAGCGCTCGTGACGTCGCGCGCGTAGCGGCGCGCTCACCGCCGGAGATCGGCAACTTGCACGGAGTTGGTGAATTTTCGAGGAATTCTTCCTCGGGGCGAGCATAGCTTTCTGTCATTCAGAGCGGAGGCTGCCGGAGCGAAGAATCCCGGAGGGATGCGGAGCAAAGTAAAAGATCCGGGATTCTTCGCTGCGCTCTGAATGACAGGAGTGAGATGCCGAGACGGCTTACTCGGGTTCGCGAGGTCGACGTTTCGCGTTGCTCGATCGAGATCCCTCGACTCCGGCAGCCTTCGCTCGGGATGACGGATAGAGGCGCCTTCTCAGGACACCGGGGAAAATGCGCCTTCGCTCACGCCAGCGTGTGCGGATAGTCGGGCGTCAGTGCGGGAAACTCGAGGCCGAGCTGTTCGCATCGCCGCGAGAGCATCGTGGTGAAAAGCTCGGCCAGTTCCTCGTTGTCGCGGGTTTTGAGACCGTAACGGATGCAATCGTAAGTAAAGCCGGTGCCCGGCGGGCCGAAGAAATTCACCGCGCGCGGAATCCATTTGCGGAACGCGTCATTGACTGCCTCGACGCCGAACTTTTCGACCGCTTCGCCTAGTTGCCGCGACGCGAAAATTTCGTGGTCCGCTTCTTCTTCGAGAATGATCTCGGCGGCGGCGGCGTGCGGCGCGTAGCTTGAGTCCTTGTAATTGACGCCGATCATGATGAGGCCGGTGGTGTCGAGGCTGATCGACGCCATCAGCAGATCGAGCTCGCCGCTCGCGTGGCCGGCGAAGTAGCTGGGCGCGTCGAAGGACGGCGCCTTGAGCACGGCGATCATCGAGCGGTCGGCGGCCTGCTGGTTCATCCCGATTTCTTCGAGCGCCCGGTAAATCAGGCGCGCATGTTTTCGTTCCTCGGCCAGATTTTTCTGAATCGTCGGCGTCAGCGCCGGATTGTCGATCGTCTCGAGCGCGCGCTGATAGCCGAGCGCGGTGAGTTTTTCCGCGAGCGCATGCGCCGCCATCAGGCGCATCAGGATTTTGGTGTAGTGCGGATCGACGCGGCCCGCGTTGATCGCTGCGGCGTTGATCGATCGCGGCGAAATTTCGCGCCGGATCGGCATCGTGACTACCCCGACCTCACGTGCTCACTTGGCACTGCGCGAGGGCAAAATAACGGTGGCCGTGCCGGGCGTGGTTTTTTCGCCCTTGGCATTCTCGAGCCAGATTTCGCAATCGACCAGGTGATGTCCGTTGTCGGTGTACTTCTTGATGACCTTGCCGCGCGCGACGACTTTGGCGCCCGGCTGATCCATCCCGCGATACTGCACGCCGAGCTTGCGCAGCCATCCGTGCTCGCCGGCGAAGTCGGTCATCAGATGCCCCAGAAATGCGTTCTTCAGCGCGCCATGCAGAATCACGCCGGGCAAGTTGTTGTTCAGCGCAAAATCCTTGTCGTAATGAATTTGATAAAAGTCGCCCGACGCGCCCGCATACTTGACGAGTTGCTGCGTGGTTGGATTTTTCTCGAGTGGACCGATCTCGGTGCCGACTTCGACGTCTTCGAAATAATTCTGCTTTGCCATCGGAGCGCCTCCTAGTAGCGGATTCCGGTCGAGCGCTGAATCACGCAGACTTCGCCGAACTGATTGGTGTAGGTGGTTTCGACCGTGGTGAAGACCATCGGTCCGAGGCGGCCGGCGGCTTCGCGCAAATCGACCAGCTTGGATTGCACGCTGATGCGATCGCCGGGGCGAATCGGCACCAGGTATTCCCAATCGGAGCCGCCGTCCAAGCCGCGCGCAGTCGGCATATCGAGCTTGATGTCGGGAATCGCCATCCCGAGCGAGCGGCAGAAGGTCGGCGGCGCGATCATGCCGCCGAAGCGGCTTTTGCGGGCGTCGTGGTCGCTGTTGAAGAGCGGATTGGAGTCGCCGATCGCCTCGGCGAAGCGGCGGATCGCGCCGCGCTCGACTTCATGCGTACGCGATTCGGTGACCTTGCCGATTTGCTTGCGGGCTTCGTCGGTAACGTATTTGTTCGCCATCGTGATGCTCTCCGCTGACTAACTTTATAGCGACTCGGCCCTGCGGCCCGAGATCGGCTTCGCGCTTCCAGCGACTCGGCCCTGCGGCCCGAGGTCGGCTTCGCGGGTGCAACGCGTGTATCGCCGATCTTTTATCACAGCGAGCCACGATGCGTATAACCCCGCTGCGGCTTGGGTTGCGGCGAGACGCGGGCCTACAATGGGTACGCATCATCGATCAAACCAGCGGAGGAATCCCGAGATGGCGGCTAAACTCAGCGCGGAGCAAATCGCGGACAAGCTAAAGGCGCTTCCCGGATGGGAGTACAAGGACAATGCCATCACCAAGATATTCCGCTTCGAGGAATTTCTTTCGGGGATCGAGTTCGTGCAGAAGGTCGCGGAAATCGCGGAAGGCGCGGACCATCACCCCGACATCGCGATCAACTATAAGCGCGTGACGTTTTCGTGCACGACTCACGATTCCGGCGGCGTGACCGACAAGGATTTCAAGCTGGCCGAGAATATCGAGATCGCGTACACCGATCGCCAAGGGTGAGACAGGATCCGGATTCCTCGAGTCCTGCAACCCCGGTCAGGATGACGGATGAGGCTGTCGTGACTTTCCGCGACTCAACACACCACCGCTGACCCAAGTGCTATCTTGTCGAGCCCCTCCGTGTCATTTCGAGCGTAGCGAGAAATCCGGGATCCGGGTTCCCTCGTCGCTTCGCTCGCTCGGGATGACACGGAGAGAGCGGCCCAATTCGCGATTCGTCCCTCCTGTCATCTTGAGCGGAGGCTGCCGGAGTCGAAAGATCCCGATCCTCGCGACGGCATCGCGCGCGGCGGCTAGACGATGAAGGTCAGGTTGTCGATGACTTCGTCGTTGTTCGCCAGCACCGCTTTTTTCGCGGCGATTTTCCAGCGCCCGTCCTCGAAGCGCATCCGATGCTCGTAGCGGCCGGCGAACACGCGCTCCCTGCCGCGCCTGAGTTCATACATGATAAACGCCGAACAAACCGCCGCGATGCTTTCAGCGGAATCCTCGATCTGAACGTTCGAGATCAGCCGCTTGGTGATTGACGGCGGACTTTGCGCGTGCGCGATTCCCGACGCGAGCCGTGCGATTCGATCACGAAGCTTCGGCACGTCATCGTAAACCAGCGAGATCGTTTGCTTCGGATCGCCGCCATCGCCGTTGCATGGAATCCAGTAAATGGCGTCTTCGGTGAGCATCGATGTCCATTCGCTGTAGCGCCGATCGTCCAGCAGGCTCGCCTCCTGATAGAGAATGTCTTCCGCCTGGGAACGGCTGAGCGTGGGCATCGCGGCACTCCGCCCTGGCGCTCAGATCGTACGCGCGATGCGCAATGTTTTCGGCTGCTGCGACTCTGCGACGACATTGCACATCAGCGATTTCCATCGGCGATAGAAGGCGCGCTGCGGCGTTTCATCGGTGATGTGCCCGACCACTACGCCGTCGCCGCCGGTGCGCTCGCGCTCAATTCCGCGCGAGAGCTCGAGCCATTCGGCGCCTTTCACGCGGAGCCCGTCGCTGCATCGATTGAACATCTCGACGTCGTCGGGCGCGCCGCCGCCCGCGGAACCATAGAAACTCTCATGCGCACGCAATCTCGCGACGTTGATTTCATCGGGCACGCCTTTCAGCGTAGTCGGCAGCAGGTGAACGTCGGTGCGCTTCGCGCTCACCGGTATGGTCATGCGCAACTGGACGCCGATTATCAGCAGATTCGGGAAAATCGCGAGATTGACGTTCGAGGCGGCGAAAATCTCTTCGGTCCGCGCCTCGCCGTAGCGGCGAATCATGCTGCTAGAGTAGGCGTCGCTGCTCGCCTGCGATGTTGCTCCGCGCAGTAGGTTGGACACCGGCCCCTTGGCGGAGCGATGCCGCGGCGCCATGTCGAGAATCGAGTGGCCGTTGCCGAGATCCTTGCTTTCGAACTCGGAATTGCCGGTGAAGAGTTGCATCACCTTGCGGCCGAATCCCTTGCCCTGGGCTTCGAAGAACGCCTGATGAACGAAATTCGGATGGTAGCCATCGACGCCGTTCTCCATCTGGAATTTCCAGTTGCCGTCGTAGCCGTACTTGTGCACGCCGGCGCGCGCCTCGACTTCGCCGTCCGGGGACAGTTCCATGAACAGATCGATATAGTGCCGCGCGTTCGCGAGGTAATCGGTGAGTGGCGCGACCTCGGGATTGAGGCTCGCGAAGACCAGCCCGCGATATTTCTCGACCCGCGCCGCCTTGATCAAACTGAACCTGCGCCGATCGAAGCTGGCGCCGTAACCGTCGGCATACGGCACGCCGATCAGGTCGCCTTTGTTGCTGTAAGTCCAGCCGTGATACCAGCATCGGAAGGTGCTCGCATTGCCGCGATGCTCCTGGCAAATCGTCGAGCCGCGATGCATGCATCGATTCATCAGCAGGTGGATATCGCCGTTCTCGTCGCGCGTCATGATCGCGGGCTGGGTGCCGATCGGCACGGTCTTGTAGTCGCCGGCCGCCGCGACCTCGCTCTCGTGCCCGACGAAGACCCAATTGGCTTCGAAGATGTGCTCCATTTCCAGGTCGAAGATCTCCTGTTCGAGATAGATCCTCCGATGGACCCTGGAATCCTGCACCAGTTCTTCGAGATTCAAATGTGACGGCATTGACGCATCTCCTGCTGGCCGCTCGCGACATCGCGGCTATTCTCGATTCGGCGACTACCTCGCGTCAACCGCGACGACGCATCGAAAAGCGCGTCGATCTATGCAAGGACATCTCAATTGTGCAAGTGCTTGGGCCGAGTGATTCCCGATTGGTTCGCGCGCTTGATACGGAGATTTGTTTATGGCGACACAGCACGATTCTCGCGCATCGCAAGATATTTTAGCATCGACTATTCTCGCAGCGACGCAAGCATTGGCGCCGCTCATCCGCGAATCCGTCCCCGCGATGGATGCGGAGCGGCGGTTGCCCGCCAACCTCGTCGATGCGCTCAGAGAGCTTGGCGCTTTCCGGATGGCAATTCCGCGCGCCTACGGCGGGCTCGAGCTCGATCCGATGATGCAGGTCAGAGTGGTCGAGGAACTCTCGCGGATCGACGGCTCGGTCGGATGGTGCTCAATGATCTCGTCGGCCGGCAGTTTCGCGAGCGCGTTTCTCGCACCGGCGGTCGCGCAACGACTTTGCGGCGACGTGGGATTCTCACTCGCCGGCCAGGTGGTGCCGGTCGGACGCGCCGAACTGGTCGATGGCGGCTATCGCGTCAGCGGCCGCTACCGATTCGGCAGCGGATGCCATCACGCGTCGATGATCGTCGGCGGATGCGTGGTCTTCGAGGGCGGCAATCCGCGCCTGGTGAATGGACGGCCGGAAATTCGCGTGATGATATTTCCGCCCGGATCGTGCACGATTCTCGATACCTGGTATACGACCGGCCTCGTTGGCACCGGCAGCAACGACTACGTGGTCGAGAATGCATTCGTGCCGTTCGAAGAGAGTTGGAACTTCGCCGAGCGTCCGCGATGCGCGACCGCGCTCTACCGATTCGCTCCGCTCTTCTTGGTGTCGCACGCCGGAGTGCCGCTCGGAATTGCGCGCGCAGCAATCGACGCAGTCATGGAACTGGCGAGCCGCAAAGAGCTGATGCCGGATCCGCACAAGCTCTTCGGCAGCCGCAAGCTGGGTGATGACTCGCGCACTCATGAAGCGCTCGCGATTGCCGAAGGCGAATTGGCGGCGGCTCGCAGCTTCGCCTACTCCAGCATCGAGGAGCTTTGGCAGACGCTCGAGCGCGGCGAGCGGCTGTCATCGCGCCAGCGCGCGCTCTATCGAATCATGCTGGTGTACGTGCATCGGGTGGCCAAAACAGTGACCGCCACGATGTACGATCTCGCCGCGACCAGCGCCATCTATCGCAGCAATCCGCTGGACCGCCTGATGCGAGACATCCTGACTGCGTGCCAGCACGGAATTGTGCATCCCAAGATGTATCGGCCCGCGGGACGGATGCTGCTTGGGCTCGAAGCCGGCGACCCGATGTTCTAAAGAATCGGCGTCCCGAGGAGTGAGTGGCCAGTGGCCGAATCGACGCGCATCGTGACGGTGTCGCCGATGTGGACGGTGCTGTTGCCTGAAAAAATCGCGGTTTTGAATTGCGGCGTCTTGCCCGCGAGCCGGCCCTCGCCACGGCGCGCCGGACCTTCGACCAATACCGGGAACGTCCTGCCGATGAGCGCGCGGTAACGCGTTAGCGACATCTCTTCCTGCAGCGCGATCAGCGCGGTCAGCCGGCGTTGCTTGTCCTCTTCGGGAACCGAGTCACCCAGCTTGAAAGCGCGCGTATGCTCGCGCACCGAGTACTTGAACATGAATGACGAGTCGTAGCCGACCGCGCACATCACGTTTGCGGTCGCATCGAAATCGGACTCGGTCTCGCCGTGAAAGCCGACGATGATGTCGGTCGAGAGCGCGACATCTGGAATTGCGGCGCGAACCCGCTCGACGAGATTCAGATACTGCGCGACGGTGTAGCCGCGTTCCATCGCTGCGAGCACTCGATCGGAGCCCGACTGAATCGGCAGATGAAGATGCGGCTGGACTTTGGGCTCGGTCGCCATCGCGTCGATCATCGAGTCGCTGACGTCACTCGGATGCGGCGAGGTGAAGCGGATGCGCTCGATGCCGTCGATGCGCGCGATCATCTTGAGCAGTGCGCCGAAGTCAGTGTCGTTGTGCCGATACGCGTTGACGGTCTGCCCCAGCAGCACGACTTCCTTGACGCCGCGCGCGGCGAGCCCGCGAATCTCGCGCAGCAGATCGGCTGGAGCGATCGAGCGCTCGCGTCCGCGCACATACGGCACGACGCAAAACGCGCAGAATTTGTCGCATCCGCGCATCGCGGTGACGTAGGCGCGCACGCCGCCGCCGAACTCCGGAGAAATGTCGGCATAGGTCTCGGCGCGATCGAGGCGCACGTCTATCATTGGATCGAAAGCCGCGTTGCCGATCTCGCCGAGCATCTCGGGCAGGCGGCGATAAGCGTCGGGACCGGCGACCACGTCGAGGCACGCGGCCTTCTCGATCAGCGCGGCGCGGTAGTGCTGCGCCATGCATCCGAGCAGGCCTAGCTTCACCCCGGGCCGCGACTGCTTGATGCGCGCGAGCGCCGTCAGGCGACCGAGCACGCGCTCTTCGGCATGCTCGCGAATCGCGCAGGTATTGAGGAGAATCACGTCGGCGGCGTCGGGGCGATCGACGCTCTCGTAGCCGGCGCGCCGCAGAATCGCGGTGATCGTCTGCGAATCGGCGACATTCATCTGGCATCCGTAGGTTTCGAGATAAACCCGCGGCGGCCGCGTCGAGGTAGTGCGATCGTGAATCATGGGCGAGCAAGAATCTTAGGCCGTCGCGGGCGCGCGGCACAATGCAGCGCCTCCGCCGCGACAATCCGCGAACGTGCCACGAAATATGGACGTTGCGGGAGTGTCACGTCGATACTATCTTTCGTCAGAGCCTATGAGTGAGGACCGCAAACCGTGGTTCGACAAGATGGAGGCGAGCCTGCTCGCGTGTCCGAAATGTAAACGCGCGGTCAAGCCTCGTAAACGGCTGCTGATTGTCCTGCCCGAAGGCGACAAGTACGAATATCTATGTCCGCAATGCGGCTCGGTCTGCGGCGATACGATCGAAACGCCGGCGCCAATCCCGCCGCCGCGATCGAATCTGCGGTAGAGCAGCCGTCACGCTTGCGACGCTAGACGCGGTGTTCAGCGCGACAGGAACACCGGACAGGGTGAGTTGCGCAGCACGTACTCGGTGGTCGAGCCGAGCACCATCTCGATGATCCTGCTGTGGCCGTAGGCGCCGATGAATAGCAGGTCGGCGTCGTACTCCTTCAAAAATTTCACGATCTCTTCGTTGGCGTGGCCCGGCAGCAACTTGAATTCGGCTTTGGGCGTGTAGGATTGAAAATACGCGCGAGCCTCCTCGAGCGTGCGCTCGCCAAGTTTGGGATCGCGCGCGACCGTGACGACCGTCAGCGGCGCGCCGATGCCGTTGGCGAATTCCGCCGCCGCGCGCATCGCTTGTGATGCCCGCTCGCTGCCGTCGTAAGCGAGCACTGGCCGCCTGATTTCGCGGAATCGCATCGGCGAGATGAAGAGCGGGCGCGGGCACTTGCGCGCGACACTTTCCGCGGTCGAGCCGAGCAGCCCGGTCGAAAAACGCTCGTTAACGCCGCGATGACCGATCATCACGAGGTCGGCGCTGCGGGCGCGCTCGCAAATCTGGTTCGCGACGATGCCCATGTCGAGCGCGGTCTCGGCGCTGAGGCCCTCGCGATGCGCCGATTCCGCGAAAGTATCGAGCACGCCGCGCCCGCGATTGGTCAGCACCTCGCGCATCTTCGACGAGAAATCCAGATATGGTTCCAGCCCCAGCGAACCTGATATATCATGGAAAAACGAGCCTTCGATCGACACGATATCGACCACATGCAGACCAGTCAGCGACGCGCCGAAGATCCGGGCGAAATGAAATGCATACGCCTGCGCGTTGCGCGAATGCTCCGAAGTGTCGATGCCGACCAGGATTTTTTTGATCAAGGGCCTGACCTCAGCCTCAACTATCGCGATAACACGCGGCGCGGTTCTGTCTCAAGAGCGGATGCGGACGGGGAGTAAATCGGAATGAGCGAACTCAGCGAAGCGCGCATCATGAAAATCGTGGACGAGCTCGCGGGCGCCGCCGAGCGCGCCGGCCTGCAGGTGCGGCGCGAGAAAATCATGCGCGAGATCGGATATCGCACGCGGGGCGGCGCGTGCCGCCTGCGCGACCAGGATTTGGTGATCATCGATCGCGATCAGCCGGCGGCCGAGCAGCTCGAGGTATTGGCGGAGGCGTTGCGCTCGCGCGATCTCGAGGCGATGTATCTCTCGCCGGCGGCGCGCCGAATCGTTCACGCAGGAGAACCGCAATCTTAAGAGGCGAGATGCCGCGACCGGGCGAAACAGCGGTGGCCGGCCATACTGTCGTCGATCGCAAGCCGGCGGTCAGCGCGGATGCGCGGATGGAAACCTTCCACGCGCGCCTCAAGGAGCGGGGGCTTAAATCGACCGGCCAGCGCGACGATATCGCGCGCGTGTTCTTCGAGCTGCCGCATCATATCAGCGCGGAAGAACTGTACGCCGAAGTCAAGAAGGTCAATCCGCACGTCGGCTACGCGACGATCTACCGGACGCTGCGCCTGCTGAAAGAATGCGCGCTGCTGTACGAACGGCACTTCGACGAAGGCCAGGCGCGCTACGAGGCGGTCGGCGAGCGGCATCACGATCATTTTATCTGCGAGCAATGCGGCCGCATCATCGAGTTCGAGAATGTGGCGATCGAGCGCATCCAAAATGTCATCGCGCGCGATCTCGGCGTGACGCTCACCCGGCACAAGATGGAACTTTACGGCACCTGCCCTGATTGCAAATCCCGGCGCGGACTGTAAGCGCGCATTTTTTTTTCTCTGTTGCCTCGACCTCCTTCAGTTCAGATCAATTACAGCTCTGCTTTCACGAAAACCGGCGACGCGCATTCCTCGTTGCCATTTTGGCTTGACGGCGCCGGACCTGATTGAGAGATATTCCGGCATGGACCAGAAACCCCGGATGCTCGAAGGCTATCGCGTGCTGGATTTCACGCATTTTGTCGCGGGTCCGACCTGCACCCGGATTCTCGCCGAGATGGGCGCGGACGTGATCAAGGTCGAGCGCAGCCTAAGCGGCGATCACGTGCGAAAGCTCGGCCTCGTTCGCGACGGACTCAGCACTTACTATTTTCAGCACAATCATTCGAAGCGCAGCCTCGCGCTCGATCTGCGCAACCCGCGCGCGCGCGAACTGATTCTCGCGATGATTCCGAAAATCGACGTGGTGGTGGAGAACTTCGCGCCCGGAGTGATCGCGGAGATGGGCTTCGGCTACGCGGCGGTCCGCAGGATCAATCCGCGCATCATCATGTGTTCGATCTCGGTCGCGGGGCAGACCGGGCCGCTAAGCTACAAGCCGGGCTACGACTTCCTGGGCGCGTCGCTCGCCGGCGTGCTCGATCAGATCGGCGAGCCCGATCGCGCGCCGTCGGTGCCCGCGATGGCGATCGGAGATGTCTCGACCGGCGTCGCATCCGCGATGGCGGTGGGCTTCGCGCTGCTCAATCGCGAGCGCAGCGGCGAGGGTCAATACCTCGATGCGTCATTACTCGACACCTACTTCCACATGCACGACGCGTCGGTGCCGGTGGTATCGCTGCGGCCCGGCAAGTGGTCGCCGAAGCGTGGCGGATCATTGCATCCGACCGGTAGCCCGTGCGGCGCCTATCAGGCACCGGGCGGCTACATTTTTCTGATCATGCAGCAGCACGAAATCGCACGACTGTGGCGCGCGATGAAGCGTCCGGACCTCGCCGAGGACGCGCGCTTCAAGACCAATCGCGATCGGTTGAAGAACAACCTCGAGTTCAAGCGCATCTTCGAGGAATGGCTCGCGACGTTTCCCGATCGCGACGCGGCACTCAAGGTGCTGGATGCGGAGCGCGTGCCATGCGCGCCGGTTTACAAGGTCGAAGAAACGATCGCGCAGCCGCATATGCGCCAGCGCAAAACCGTACGCCGCGTGAAATACGGCACGATGGGCGAGTTCGACATTCCGGGATTGCCGGTGAAATTCTCGACCTGGCCGGATCGCACCGACCTGAAGGCGTCGGCGGTCGGCGGCGACAACGATGCGATTCTGAACGAAGTGCTCGGGCTGACGCCGGCCGAGATCGCGGTGCTATATGAAGATAAGGTACTGATCGCCGCGCGGGCTCCGGTCAGCCAGGATAAGCCCGCGTAGATAAACCGGCGTGATGTGAGTAGCGACGGAAACGAACACCTGGAAGCGACTAACTATCGATGTAGCTATTGCAGTAGCTATCCAGAGATTACTCAGTGAAGCACGCGGGGCCAACGGCGCTCGGTAGTCTCGAGCCGATCATTGCGGAGATTCGGAAGCTCGCGGGCTTGAAGGAAAAGAAGCGCGGCACGTTCTATCGCGGCTCGGTCGGCTTCCTGCACTTTCACGAAGATCCGGCGGGATTCTTCGCCGATCTGAAAGTCGGCGTCGAATTCGAGCGGATGCCGGTCAACAATCGCCGCGAGATCGATGAGTTCATCCGGCAGGTCCGCCGCGCGGCCGCGATACCAAGTAGCTAATCCCGGCGCCGCTGAGTAGCCAATCAGTGAGTTTTGAGCCACTCGAGCAACGTCGCGTCGAACAACTCCTGCTCCTCGAAATGCGGATAATGCCCGCTTTTTTCGAACGCGCGAAACGTATGATTCGAGATCAGATCCTTGGTCTTGTGCCATGCGGTCGAGACGGTAGCGAAATCGAAATTCCCCGACGCGATGAAAACCGGACATTTGATCTTGGGCAATGCCGTTTTTGGATCGAACTTGCTGAACTCGCCGCCGGGTCCCCAGAAGCGCTCGAAAATTTTCGCGCTTGGCCTTTGCCCGCCCCATAGTTCGGTGCAATCGAACTCGGCGTCGTACCAGAAGAGCGGACCGTTCGCGACGTAGCCGGCGATCATCGCTTCGTCGGTCGCCGCGTTGCGCATCAGGTCGCCGACGCGTTCGTGATTGCGCGCCAGGATGTCCTTGCGTCTCTGCGAGGCGAGCGTATCCCAGCTTCGCGCCTGCTCCGCCTCGAGCGCGGGACCGAACATCGGGGCGGTGGCGACCATGATCGCGTGCGAGATGCGCTCCGGATGCCGCACCGCGTACTGCAAGGCAAGGAAGCCGTGCCCCGAATGCCCCAGCACCGCGATTCGCTCGAGATTCAGCGCGGCGCGGAAGCGATCGAGGTCGTCCACGATCGAGTCGAGCGTGAGCGCGTTCACGTCGCCGACGTCGGATCGATTCGCCCGCAACTCGACGAATATCAGTTGCAGATGCTCCCGCAATTTCTTCGAGAACGTGCGCTCATAGATCGGCGATCCCGCCAGCGTCGGAATCACGCACGGCAGTCCGTTGCCTTCGGCCAAGTAGTGGATGCGAGTGCCATTGATGTTTACAAACATCGGACTCCTTTGACGACCGCAAGTCCGGCCGCGATCGATCACCGTCTGGGTGGCACAGGCTTTAGCCTGTGGCATAGCTGTGCGATTACTTCTAGTGTCGGCGTTTAGGGCGGCGCAAGTCGGAGGCGGCGCGCGGAACAGGCTCTGGTCCGGCGCGATGCTTGAACATCATGTCGTTGCCACAGTGCGGGCAGTTGACATCGTCGTATTTTACGTAACGCCCGCAGATTGGACATTTGTAGCGATGCCGCGCGACCCAATAAAAATAGGCCGCGGTCACCCCGACCATCACGAGGCCGACGATCGTCTCTTTCATGAGCCTTACCGGAACGTTTCGATATGCGGATTCATCGCGCTCGTCTCGAGGTTGAATCTAACAAATTCGCGCCTCCCGCGGCGAAGTCTAGAGCACCGGAATTATCGGGCAATAGACCGCCCGGAACACACTGCGCCCGCTGAGCGCCGCGCGAATCAACTGGATCAGCGGATCCGCAAATCGATTGGTCGCGCCCGCGCCGAGTGACGCGCCAATCTTGCCGCTCAACAGCGATTGCAGCAGTCCCGGACGCTCCGGCAGTTCGATGATACCGACTGGCTGATCGACCGACAGCCGCGCCATCGATTTTGCCGCCGTCATCGCGTCGTCGAAGCCGCCGAGCGAATCGACCAGCTTGATCTTGAGCGCCTGCTCGCCGGTCCAGACCCGCCCTTGGGCTACCGCATCGACTTCTTCGGTCTTCATGTGCCGTCCGTCCGCGACGATCTTCAGAAAATCCCGGTAGGTATCGCCGAGCATCTGGTCGTGGAACAGTTTCGCCTGTCCGGGGGTGAAATCGGTCCACATGCTGAACATCTCGACGTTGGCGCCGCGGGTCACGGCGCCAGTGTTGGCGTACAGCTTCTGCACCGCGGGCGAGACGTTGAATTTTCCGCCGACCACGCCGATCGAGCCGGTGATCGTGCCGGGCTCGGCGAAAATCTTCGCGGCCGGCGCCGACACCCAGTAACCGCCGGATGCGGCGAAACTCGACATACTGACGACCACCGGCTTGGATTTGGCGGTCAACTCGACTTCGCGCCGAATCAGTTCGGAGGCGATCACCGAGCCGCCCGGCGAGTCCACCCGGAACAGCACGGCGCGGACGTTGTCGTCCTCGCGCGCGGTCTTGAACGCCTCGGTGAGATCGTCGGAGGTCATCGCGGGCGCGCCCGGACCGGAGAGCGGATTGATCCCGCTATCGCCGCGCTGGATATCGCCTTCGCCATAGATCACCGCGATCTCGTCGCCCGGGCCCTTAAGCCTGGAGAACATCCCCGGCCGCCGGTAGTTCGCGTACTCGACGATCTTGTGCTCGGCGCCGCCGCCATGATGCTTCACGCGCTCGGTGAATTGATCGTGGTACTCGATTCGATCGACCAGATGCGCCTTCAGCGAAGCTTGCGCATTGAGAGGCGCCTGATCGATCAGCGACTTCACATTCTCGGATGTGAGTTTGCGCTGCGCGACCGTCGCCGCGACGATCTGATCGAACATGCTGCCGACCAGCGCCTCATCCTCGAGTTTCTGCTCGGCAGTGAAATCCTTGTTGAGGAACATGTTGGCCGCCGACTTGTATTGCCCGAAGGCGGAGAAGTTCGGCACGATTCCGAGCCAGTCGAGCGTGCCGCGCGCGAACAACTCGCGCACGCCTACGCCGATCAGATTGAGCTCGCCCTGCGGCATCAGCGAGACTTCGTCGGCGGTGCTCGCGACCATGTACGGCAAATTGCCCGGGTCGGCTTCGCCCGCCGTCTCGATATACGCGCTTGTCCATTTGTTGTTCGCCTTGAAGCCCTTGATTAGCTGCACGATCTCCTGCGCCTGCGCGAGTTCCATCTCGGGATCGATCACCTCGATCGCGATGCCCACGATGCGCTCGTCCTTGGCGGCGTGATCGATCGCGCTGCGCAGTTCGTTGAGCGGAGTCTGATGCGGGTTCATCAGGCCGAGCAGTCCGCCGTCGCCGCGCTCGACCACCGGTCCCCTCATGCTGACCAAAAGCACGGAGCCGGGCTGCACGCGATGCGCGATGTACTCGGAGATCACGACGACCAGAAAAAATGCGAACAGGATGAGCGCTGTTCGTAAAATCCATCTGAAGAATCTTCTCAGCATTCGGGGCTCCCTTTGGCGATCGATTTTCGCGCGCGCGGGCGTCGCGGCTAACAATAGCCAGCCAACTATACCCGATCGGATGTAACCAGTGCTCGGCGACCTGCGATCAGCGCGTCGGCGCAGCTTATCTCATGTTGCGAGTCTTCTGATTCGCGTCGCGCGCGAGACATTTTTCCAGCCAGCGCCGCAGCGCCGGCGTCGATGCCAGCCCGACGCTCATGAGCATCGCGAGATTCAGGATCGATGCGACGTTGAGATCGGCGATCGTAAAGTCATTGCCGAGGATGTATTCGCGTCCCTGCAGATGATCGTCGAGCACCTTGAACGGCGCCTTCAATGCCTCGGCAGCCGCAATCGCGGCGTTTTCGTCGCGCAACTCGGGCGCGAAGAAAATCCGATGCATCAAGAGCGTGCCCAGATGCGGCTCGACTTCGCACATCCCCCAGAAACTCCACTGGTAGGTCGCCGCGCGATCCTCGATCGACTTAGGCCACCGCGATCCCTGTCCGTACTTCTCTGCGAGATAGAGATTGATCGCCATCGATTCCGAAAAAATCTGGCCGTCGTCGTCGAGCGCCGGGATGTGTCCGTTGGGATTAATTTTCAGAAAGTCGGGCTGACGAGTCGGACTGGCGGGCGTGACCGGATATCCCGGAAATGAAACCGGGATATGCTCGTACTTGAGATTCAATTCCTCCAGCGCCCACAGGCATCGCGCCGCACGCGACATCGAGGTGCCATACAACTTGATCATGCAAGCTACCTCCGGTTCATGTGCACACTACGGCGAGCTGCCGAGCGGCACGCGCGCGACCGACGAGCTATCAAGATACGGTTCGTCGCCGATCCAGGTCACGCGGATGCTCGCGACGGCCTTGACGCCCTGCAGTTCGAGGCTGGTCGTCATCGTCTGTGTATGCGCGCCGCCCGCGGAACGCTGCCCGTCCACCAGCGCCTCGGTCATCACGCGCCCGGTGGGAATCACGCCGCCCGGACCGACGTTCGGCAGCGTGCCGAGTATCCGCGTGATCGTCGGCGCGACGTCGATATTCGAAGTCGGATTCAAGTCCACGTAGCCGCGGCGGAAGTCCGGTCCGGTCGCCGCGCAAAAATTGTGAATCTCGCGCTCGCCCGCAGAACCGTGCATGCCCATGCCCGTGGTGAATTTGTCGTTGTCGCCGACGTCGGCGTACATCAGGCCCTTAACCGGATGAATCAGTTCCTTAGAACGGTTCGGCGACGACATCTGGCCGGATTTGCCGAGCGCGAAGCCCGGATGTGCCGGGCCGGTGTAGTCGCGATTGTCGATATCGGGCAGCTCGCCGAACGAGATCACCAGATCGGGCGAGCGCTCCGAATTGTAAAGGCCGATGATTGACTGGCTGAACGTGCCATCGATCCAGCCGAGGAACGGCCGCGCGGGATTGCGGGCGCGCCGCTTGCGCGGAGTATCGGCGGCGGGTTGCGCGAGGTCGCGCGAGAAGATCGGACCGCACCATTCCTGCGCTTCAGCGAAGTTCACGATTTTCTGCAGGATCGCGCGGCGCTGCTCACGCGTCGGAAACTCGCTGGGCGAGAGATAGATGAGGTCGGCGCCGCCATTCGGCGCGACGGTAATCTCGGGACTGTCGAGCGCTCTCTTGACGCCCGCAGATACCAGCAGCTCGGACAGCACCAATCGATATTTGACGGTCGCGAAGCCGTGATCCGACACGACGATCAGATCGGTTTTATCCGCGATGCCGCCGGAATCTATCGCGGTGCGAATCTTCAGCAGATTGCTGTCGGCGAGGTTGAGCGCCTCCTCCGCCGGCAACGTCCCGAGGCCAGCGGCGTGCTGCGTTACATCGGGATTGTGCTGCCACAAAACGATCAGCGCGGGACGGCCCGCCTCGGCCGCGCGCCTGGCCGCGGGAATCGCCTTCTCGACCACCAGCCGCGTGAAATACAAATCGCGCTGATCGTCAAGGACGCCGGCCCTCGAACGCGCCGGCATCGCAGCCTGAATCTTCTCCGCCTCGGCGGCCGGCTCGACCACGTCGTCCGAGACGAACAGGTAGTCCGCGTGCGCCTGCCCGAGCGAATCCTTGCCGTTGGCGACGCCATGAACGCGATCGTCGAACAAGATCGTCGGACCCTGCTTGCCGATGATCGCGAGATAGCCGCCCTCGCGCTCGACCTCCTGCGCGCCGGTATCCAGTCCGAGCAGCCGTCCCGCGAACCCGGTCGGCTCGTTCAAATCGATGAGCGTCTTGGTATTCTCGACGAACACCATGCGGCCGGCCGGATCGGTCGCGATCGCCGGCGAAGTCGTGCCCTGCACGCCGGCCGGCGGCTTCAGAAAAACCACGTTGCCGGCGAGACCGTTGACGCCGGGCGACGCGCCAGTCGCGAGCGCGGCCCCGTTGACCATCGTGAGCGTCGGAAACAGCGAATGATGGCGATCGAAACGCACGCCCTCGCGCATCATGCGGTAAAGATTCGGCGTATCGCGCTGCGTGACGAGGTCGGGCCGCAGGCCGTCCAACACCATCAGGATGACGATTCGTCCGCGTCCATGAACGTTCGCGGCTGGATGAAGACGATCCTCCGCTCGCGACGCCGGCGGCGCGAACATCGCCAGCGCCACGATCACAATCGCGATTCTGCGGATGAATTTCATCGGCGGTTTTTCGGCGCAGGCGCGGCGAGAATCGATAATGCCGCCGAATTTCATCTACTCGCGCTCAATCACAGCCCAGCTAATTTCGGGCTAACTCGAGAGTTTCGCGACCGCGCGCTCGATTCGATCGAACCCCTCGTTCAGATTTTCGATCGAGGTCGCATACGAAATCCTCACGTGATCGGGCGCGCCAAAATCGTTACCGCCGACCAGCGAGACGTGCGCCTGGTCGAGCAGATAGGCCGCCAGCGAATCGCCGTCGGTGATTTTCGCGCCGTTGTGCGACGTGCCGAGCAGGCCCGATACGTTGGGAAAAACATAGAACGCGCCCTGCGGCACGGTCGGCAGCGCGAACCCCGGGATTCGCCGGACGCGCTCGACGACCAGCGCATTGCGCGCGCGAAACGCCTCGAGCATCGGCGCGAGCTCGTCCTGCGGACCGGTCAGCGCCTCGATCGCCGCGGCCTGCGTCACTGAACTCGGATTGCCGCTGTTCTGGCTCTGCAAGCGTCCCGCCGCCGCGATAACTTCCTGCGGGCCCGCCGCGAATCCGATTCGCCATCCGGTCATCGCGTAGGTTTTCGACAGCGAGTTGAACACGATTCCGCGCGGCTTCAGTTGCGGCTCGATATCAAAAAGATGCGGTATCGTTCCCTCATACACGATGTGCTCGTAAACGTCGTCCGACATCACCCAGATGTCAGCATCGAGCAGCACCTTCGCGATCGCCGAGAGTTGCTCCGCGCCGTACACCGCGCCGGTTGGATTCGACGGCGAGTTGAGCATGATTCCGCGCGTGCGCGGCGTGATCGCGCGCCGCAGCGCGTCGGGCTCGAGGATGAAGCCCGATTCCTCGGAGCACGGCAGGAACTTCGGCTCGGCGCCCGACAGCGAAACCATCGCGGCGAAGCTGACCCACGCGGGCGTCGGGATGATGACCTCGTCGCCTTCGTCGAACAGCGCCGCGATCACGTTGGCCTCGGACTGCTTCGCGCCGGCCGACGCGATTATTTCGTTCAGCTCGTAGTCGAGTTGATTGTCGCGCTTCAGCTTCTGCTGGATCGCTTTTTTCAGCGCGGAGGTGCCGCCGACCGGCGTGTACTTGGTCTGGCCGCCCGCGATTGCTTTGCGCGCCGCATCCTTGATTCGCTCAGGCGTGTCGAAGTCCGGCTCGCCCGCCGCGAGCGGGACGACGTCGATTCCCGCGAGCCTCATTTCGGTGGCGCGCGCATCCGCCGCCATCGTGGCCGAGGTTTTTATCGCGGCAATTCTCCGGTTCAACTTGAGCATCCTTTATTCTCGATTGAGAGTGCGCGCGCCGCGAATGGCGCGTCGCTCGCCGAGATTGTACCGTTAGCGCGGAGCTGAAAACACCGCACCCTCGAATGCGCGCGAAGCGCCGCCGCTCAACTCAGCTTTAGTTTCGAGCGCAGCCGGGTCATCACCAGCTCGGGCACCAGTTCCGGCACCCGTTTGCCGTAGCTCGCGACTTCCTTGATCAGCCGCGACGCGGTGAAGAACAGCTTGGGATCGGAGAACATGAAGACGGTCTCGATATTCGGCGCCATCTTCTTGTTCATCTGAGTCATTTCCATTTCGTAATCGAAGTCGGTCACCGAGCGCAGCGAACGCAGCAGCACCTTCGCGCCGATTCGCTCCGCATAATCGACCGAGAGTCCGCTGAATTTGTCCACCCGCGCGCGCGGCTCGAGGTCGTGGATCACTTCGCGAATTATCTCGACGCGTTCGTCGGCCGAGAACAGCGCCGTATCCTTGTGCGGATTGTAGGTGACGGCGACGATCACCTCGTCGAACACCAGCACGCTGCGCCGAATCACGTCGATATGCCCGTTGTGAATCGGATCGAAGCTGCCGGGATAGACCGCAATCAACGGCGCGCGCTCTTTTGTTCTGTTCGCCATAACGTTCAGACCGTCACCCATTATTTATCGGCATTGTCGCGTTTCGTCGATACAAGGCGATCCGATGGTCGCCGATAGTTGCCACGTAGATGCGCTCATGGCCGGCCGGCGCGGGCGGCGCTTCTGGTGCGCGCTTCGATTGCTCCACCACTACCATTCCGCCCGGCGCGACCAGGTCGAACTGCGCGAGCATCCGCATCACGTCGTTGCTCATGTCGTCCTTGAACGGCGCATCGACGAACACCAGATCGAACGCATTGTGCGCGGCGTCGAGTTCCGCGAGCGCGCGATGAACGTCGGTCGTCATCAATCGCGCACGATCGGCGATCTCCAACTGCGCGAGGTTGTCGCGAATCACCGCCGCAGAGTCGCGCGAAGAATCGACGAAAGTCGCATGCGCCGCGCCGCGCGAAATCGCCTCGATACCGAGCGAGCCGCTGCCCGCGAAAATATCGAGCACACGCGCGCCCGCAAAATCCATCCGGACTGCCAGCCGCGAGAAGATCGATTCGCGTGCGCGCGCCGAGGTCGGCCGCGTTCGCAAACCGCGCGGCGCCTTGAGCCGCCGTCCGTGCGCATTTCCCGCAATTACCCTCATCGCCAGCCGAATTTTTCGCGCGCCCTCTTGCCTCAAGGTCGCGGACGATAGATAACCCGTTCTGACTGGACCCGCAAGTTCACTGTCGAAATTCCGGCGAGTCTGCGGGGCTCTGGCGGAGTCGCGGAATTTCGGCTACCTAACATTGGATTCTCGAACTCGTAAAATTTAGGGGTTGCACAAAATCTCGCTGTAAGGTCGGGTAATAATTCGCCATGTCGTCTCCTGAATTCAAGTTCTCCGACGCCGCACTGCAGGAGTATCGCGACATTCTCGGCCATTATCCGACTCGCCAGGCGGCCCTGCTGCCGACGCTATGGATTGCGCAGCGTGAATTCGGATGGCTCCCCGACGCTGTGCAGGATTACGTCGCCTCGCTGATGGAATTGCCGCCGGCGCACGTCCGCGCCGTCGTATCATTCTATACGATGTTCCATCGCAAGCCCGTCGGCCGCTTTCTCCTCGACGTATGCACCAATCTGTCGTGCCGGCTGCGGGGCGCCGACCAGATCGTCGATTGCCTCAGCCGCAAGCTGGGCGTTCGCCTCGGCGAGACCACTCCCGACGGAAAATTCACGCTGGCGTCGGTCGAATGCCTCGCGTCCTGCGGCACCGCGCCGATGCTCCAGCTTAACCAGGCCGAGTTCTACGAGAATCTCACCGAGGCGAGCACCCTGAAACTCATCGACGAGCTGGCTTCCCGTGACGTTTGACCTGATTGCCTCAGCTATCAAGGCAGTCCTGATGATCCTCATCGGGTTGAACCTGTCTATTTTCCTGCTCTATTTCGAGCGCAAGGGCAGCGCCCTGATCCAGAATCGCATCGGATCGAATCGCGTGACCGTCACCGGCATCGGCAAGCGCCTCGGGATGCCCAATCTCGGCATCATCAATACGCTCGTCGCCGATCCGCTGAAGCTGTTCACCAAGGAAGATTTCGTGCCCGCCGGCGCCGACAAATTTCTGCACACGCTCGCGCCATTCCTCGCGTTGTTCCCGGTGATGATCACGTTCGTCGTGATTCCGTTCGGCGACTCGATCACAATCGCGGGGCATCGCGTCGGTCTCGAGGCCGCCAATCTCGATTCTGGCGCGCTCTATCTGCTCGCGACGATCGGACTTGGCGTGTACGGCGTCGTGCTCGCCGGATGGTCGTCGAACAATCGATGGTCGCTGCTCGGCGGTATTCGCGCCACGGCGCAGATGATCTCGTATGAACTCGCGATGGGTCTCGCGATCGTCTCGGTGATCATGACCTTCGGCACGCTGAATCTGCAGGAAATCGTGCGCGGACAGGGCGGCAGTTGGTTCGGCATCATCCCGCGATGGGGCCTCTTCACGCAGCCGCTCGCGTTCATAATTTTTCTGGTCGCGGGCGTCGCGGAATCCAAGCGCGTGCCGTTCGATTTGCCCGAAAGCGAATCGGAACTCATCCTCGGCTACTTCACCGAATATTCCGGCGGCAAGCAGGCCGTCTTCATGCTCACCGATCTCGCCGAGCAGGCGCTGGTCGCGATGCTGCTGACGACGTTTTTTCTCGGCGGATGGCAGGTGCCGTGGCTGATGCCCGACGGCTTTCATCTGCCCGGCGGCGCACTCCTCGCGGTCCCGGCGCTGCTCGTCTCGATCCTCGGCGTGCTCGCGTTCATGGTCAAAGTCGTCGCGCTCTGCATCTTTCTCGGCATGGTGCGATGGACCCTGCCGCGCTTCCGCTACGACCAACTGATGCGCCTCGGCTGGAAGGGCCTCGTCCCGCTCGGGTTGCTCAACGTGCTGGTCACCGCATTCGTGATCGTCGCGACCGGGAGCGTCCAGTGATGCCACCGTTTCTCTACATATTCCTCGGTGCGCTCGCGATCGTGTCGGCGCTCGGCGTCGTTATCCAGCGCAACCCGATCCATTCGCTATTGTCACTGATCGGCACGCTGCTGACAGTCGCGCTGCTCTTCATCGCCGAAGATGCGGTCGTTGTCGGCCTGCTGCAAATCATCGTGTACGCAGGCGCTATCATGGTGCTGTTTCTGTTCGTCATCTGGCTCCTGAATCTGCAAACCGAATCGAGACCGACCGGCCATCTGTTTTTGAAATTCATCGGATGGCTCGGCGCGGCCGCGCTCGCGACCGAACTATTTTTCATCCTCGCGCCGCCGCATCTGCAGGTGCAGTTCGCGGGCGCACCTGCGGGCTACGGATCGATGGAGAGCCTCGCGCAGAAGCTCTTCACCGATTACCTGGTCGCCTTCGAGGTGACGTCATTCCTGCTGCTCGCCGCGATCGTCGGCGCGGTTGCGCTCGCGCGCCGCCTTCCCGCACCGGCCGCCGACGCAGTCTCCGCTGCCGAGTCAGTTCCCGCGATGGAGCAGATGCGATGATTCCGCTGACCTACATGATGTCGCTCAGCGCGATCCTATTTTCGATCGGCGTCGCCGGCGTGATCATCCGCCGCAACATCCTCGTGATGTTCATGTCGATCGAGTTGATGCTCAATGCAGTCAACCTCGCGTTCATCTCGCTCGGCAGCCGGCTTGGCTCGATGGACGGGCAGGTGATCGTGTTCTTCGTGATGACCGTCGCGGCGGCCGAAGCCGCTGTCGGCCTCGGCATCATACTTTCGATTTTCCGCAGTCGCGGAACCATCCACGCCGACGAAATGACCCTGATGAGATGGTGACCAAATGACTTTGACGAGATGGCAATAGTGACAGTCGAGTTTCCAGCCCTTGCACTGATTTTGCTCTTCCCCGCGCTCGGCGTCGTATTCAATATGTTCGCCGGCCCGCGGATGGGCCGCACTGCAGTCAACCTGGTCGGCCCCGGCGTGATGTTTGCCGCGTTCGGCGTCGCGACGTGGGCGTTTTTGACGCTCTACTCGATGCCCGCGGGCGGCGCGCTTTCAGCTCATCTCTGGCGATGGATCGAGGCGGGCAAGTTCCACACCGATTTCGCGCTTCGGCTCGACGCGCTCTCCGGCGTGATGGTGATGATCGTCACCGGCGTCGGCGCGCTGATTCATCTTTATTCCGTCGGCTACATGGCGCACGACGAAGACGTTGCGCGCTTCTTCACTTACATGAACCTGTTCGCGCTCTCGATGCTCATCCTCGTGCTCGCGAACAACTTGCTGCTGATGTTCGTCGGATGGGAAGGCGTCGGCCTCTGCTCGTACCTGCTGATCGCGTTCTGGTACACCAATCCGCAATACGCGTATAACGGGCGCAAGGCGTTCGTCGTCAATCGAATCGGCGATGCGGGCTTTTTGCTCGCGATCTTCACGATCGTCGCTACGCTCGGCGCGCAAGGAGTCTGGACGCTCGATTTCACCGCGTTGCGCGACAACGCCCCGATGCTCGGCGGCGCCGCCGCGACAGCGATCGGCATCCTGCTGTTCATCGGCGCGACCGGCAAATCCGCGCAGATTCCGCTCTACGTATGGCTGCCCGACGCGATGGTCGGTCCCACGCCGGTCAGCGCGCTGATCCACGCCGCCACGATGGTCACCGCCGGCGTGTACATGATCGCTCGCCTCAATTTCCTGTTCGTGCTGGCGCCCAATGCGCTCGACCTCGTCGCCGCGATCGGCGCCTTGACCGCGCTCTTCGCCGCGACCATCGCGATCGTGCAGCCCGACATCAAGAAAGTGCTCGCCTACTCGACCATCAGCCAACTCGGCTACATGTTCCTCGGCGTTGGCTCGGGCGCGTTCGCATCGGGCATCTTTCACCTCATGACGCACGCATTCTTCAAAGGACTGCTGTTTCTGTGCGCCGGCTCCGTGATTCACGCGCTCGGTGGCGAGCAGGACATGACCAAGATGGGCGCGCTGCGGTCGCGCCTGCCGATCACGTTCGGGACGATGTTCATCGCTACGCTCGCGATCACCGCGGTGCCACCCTTCTCCGGTTATTTCTCCAAGGACCTGATTCTCGAGGCCGCCTACACCTCGGGACATTTCTGGCTCTGGATTCTCGGCGTCATCACCGCCGGGCTGACCTCCTTCTATATGTTCCGCCTCATCTTCATGACGTTCTTCGGCGAATCGCGCGTCGATCCCGACAAAGATCATCACATCCACGAATCGCCTTCCTCGATGACGATTCCGCTGATCGTGCTCGCGATCCTCGCGACCGTCGGCGGATGGGTCGGGCTGCCCGATGGACTCTTGTGGGGCAACGCCTTCGCGCGATTCTTGGGGCCGGTCGTCGGCACTTTCAGACCCGCGTTGGAGGCGAGCGCCGCTTCATTGTCGATGGTCGCGAGCATCGCGTCCGCCGTCGGAATCCTGCTGGCTTATGTGTTCTACCTGCGCCTGCCGGGAATTCCGATGCTGCTGGCGTGGCGTCTGAAGGATGTCTTCAACTTGCTGCTCAACAAGTACTACATCGACGAACTGTACAATTTCGTCGTGACGCGTCCGCTGTTTTGGGGATCCCAGAATGTCCTCAATCGCGGCATCGATACCTACGCGATCGATGGCGCCGCCAACGGCGCGGGACTCTCGGTCGCGACCTCCGGGCAAATCGCGCGCCGCGCCGAAACCGGCAACGTGCAGCATTATGCCTTCGTCTATCTGCTCGGCGCGCTCGGCGTCGTCGGCTATTACCTCTACCTGGTGGCGCGCTGATGGGCCCGGGATTGCTCACCGCTCTCATTTTTCTGCCGCTGCTCGGCGCGCTGTTCGTCCTGATGCAGAGCGACGAACGCACGATCTGGAATTCCGCGTTTGTCTTCTCGCTGATCCCGCTCGCGCTCAGCATTTATTTGTTCATCGTGTTCGACGGTCGCCGCGCCGATTACCAGTTCGTCGAGGAGTATCCGTGGATACCCGCGTTCGGCATCTCGTATCACCTCGGCGTTGACGGCATCAGCCTGTTCCTCGTCCTGCTGACGACCATCCTCATCTCGCTCTCGATTCTTTATTCCGGCGGCGGCGACATCGAGGAACGCGCGCGCGAGTTCTGCTTCTTCGTGCTCGTGCTTGAAACTGGCTTGCTCGGCGCTCTGCTCGCGGTCGATCTCTTCCTTTTCTACATTTTCTGGGAAGTGATGCTGATTCCGATGTACTTCATGATCGGCATCTGGGGCCACGGCGAGCGGATTTACGCCGCGATCAAGTTCGTGCTGTTCACGATGGTTGGCTCGCTGCTGATGCTCGTCGCGATTCTGTATCTCGTCTTCGCCGCCCGCGAGCATATCGGCCGCCTCACCTTCGATTTGCCGCAGCTCTACCAGGTACCGCTCACGATGACCGAAGCGCGCTGGCTGTTCGCGGCTTTCGCGCTCGCCTTCGCGATCAAAGTCCCGATGTGGCCGGTGCATACGTGGCTGCCCGACGCGCATACCAACGCGCCCACCGCCGGCTCCGTGATCCTCGCGGGCGTGATGCTCAAGATGGGCACCTACGGATTTCTCCGCTTCGCGATTCCGCTGTTCCCCGACGTTGCGATCGAAGCGATTCCGCTTTTCATGGCGCTCGCGGTAATCGGAATCATCTACGGCGCGCTGGTCGCGATGATGCAGCCCGACCTGAAACGGCTCATCGCATATTCGTCGGTGAGCCACTTGGGTTTCGTGATGCTCGGAATCTTCGCGCTCAATCCGCAAGGCATCGAAGGTGCGATCTATCAAATGCTGAATCACGGCATTTCGACCGGCGGCTTGTTCCTGCTGGTCGGGATGCTCTATATGCGGCGTCACACGCGCGAAATTTCCGAGTTCGGCGGATTGTGGCATCGCGTGCCCGTGTACGCCGCGATTTTCATGCTCGTGATGCTCTCGTCGATCGGACTGCCCGGCCTCAACGGCTTCGTCGGCGAATTTCTGATCATGCTCGGCGGCTTTTTGCGGATTCGCCTCGCGACCGTGTTCGCCGTCGTCGGCGTAATCCTCGGCGCGCTCTACATGCTGTGGACCTACGAGCGCGTGATGTTCGGGCCGATCACCAAAGCCATCAATGAAAAAATCGCCGACCTCACGACCCGCGAAATCGCCGTGATGGTCCCCATAATCGCACTCATGTTTTTCATGGGCCTTTATCCGCGCCCGCTGATCAGCCGGATGGAGCCGTCGGTAAATCTGATGCTCGCGCGCGTCCATGTCGCGCAGGCCCGCATCGATCGGCGTACCGATACGCCTCGGCTCGCGAGCGTCGCACCGCTTTCTCCCCTGAATGATCGCGTAGCCCGAGTAACGGCGGCCGCACGATGACGCCATTTAACGTCTCCGCCATCAACATTGTCTGGCTGCCGATCATCCCGATGATCGTCGTCGCCGTCGCCGCGATGGTCGTCCTGCTCGTCGGCATTCGCATGAATGAAGACGACAGCGAGGGCCTCGGCTGGCTGACGCTCGCGGCGCTTTTCGCCGCGACCGTTCTGACGTTCGGAATCGTCGGGCAAAGCGGCGTCGCATTTGCCGGCGCGATCTCGATCGACAGCTTCGCCGCGTACTTTGAACTCGCGATTCTAATCGCCGCGATGTTCACAGTCCTGATGTCGCTGGACTACGCCGGCGAGCATCATCTTCCCGGCGCCGAGTATTATTCGCTGCTGCTCTTCTCCGTCCTCGGCATGATGCTGATGGCGACCGCCGGCGATTTGATCATCATTTTTCTCGGCCTCGAAACGATGTCGCTCTCGGTGTACGTGCTCGCGGGCATCGCGCGGCGCGATCCCAGGTCGAACGAAGCCGCAATCAAATATTTTCTGCTCGGCGCGTTCTCGACCGGCTTCTTGCTCTATGGAATCGCGCTGGTATATGGCGCGACCGGCACGATCAAGCTCGGTCCCATCCACAATGCGCTCGCGTCGGGCGCGATGGCCTCCAACTCGATGCTGCTGCTCGGCATCGGCATGATGCTGATCGGATTCGGCTTCAAGGTCGCGGCGGTGCCGTTCCACATGTGGACCCCCGACGTTTACGAAGGCGCGCCGACGCCAGTGACGGCCTTCATGGCGGTGGGCGTGAAGCTCGCGGCGTTCGCCGCTTTCATCCGCGTCTTCCTGGTCGATCTGACGCCGCTGACTGCGCAGTGGTCGTCAGTGCTGTGGGTGATTACCGCGCTCACGATGACCGCCGGCAACCTGATCGCAATCTCGCAAACCAACATCAAGCGGATGCTCGCGTACTCCGCGATCGCCCACGCAGGCTACCTGCTGCTCGGCATGACCGCCGGCGCGAGCGCTGGCGGCGCGATTCTCTACTACCTGGTCGCGTACGCGTTCACCAATCTGGGCGCCTTCGCCGTCGTGATCGCGCTCGAACGAACCGGCGCCGTCGGCAATCGAATCGCCGACTATCGCGGCCTCGCGACGGCGCATCCGATGCTCGCCGCCGCGATGGCGGTGTTCCTGCTCTCGCTCACCGGCGTCCCGCCGATGGCCGGCTTCGTCGGCAAGTTCTATCTATTTTACGCCGCGCTGCATCAAGGATACGTCGGCCTGGTCGTGATCGCGGTGCTGAACAGCGTCATCTCGGCCTACTACTATTTTTCGGTGCTGGTCGCGATGTACATGCAGGAGGGCGGCGTCGAGGTATCGCGGATGAGCGCGCGCCCCGCGCTGGTCGCGGCAATCGGGCTCGCCGCAATCGCGACCGTGCTGATCGGTGTCTATCCGCAGCCGTATATCGCGATCGCGTCGAACGCGTTTCATTCCGCCAGCGGCGCCGAAGGAATCCACTCCGCCTCGCTGGAACCCTGATTCTCAGTTCACGCGCTCGCATTCCGACTCACCCAGTTCTTTCTTTTCATCAGCCTGAGTGGGCTGCCTGCGGCCGTTTCACTGTGGGAACAGGCTTTAGCCTGTGGAGTTTCTTGGAAGTCTGTGAATTTTTCGTCTATGCGTGCTCTCTCGATTTTTGTCATCCCGAGGCGAAGGCTGCGTCCTATACCTCGGGTTCCATCCTCGCCGTCACAGCACAAACGCGCGCATCCTCACTCACGTCATTCCGAGCGAAGTCTTCGCCGCGAGGAATCCCGGATCTTTCTCTGCGCTATTTTTTTCGGATGGATTTTTTCGGCGCAGGCTTTTTCTTCGCCGATTTTTTCGCGGCTGCGATGCCTTTCGATTTAGCCGCCGGCGCAGCCTTCTTGCTCTCGACCGGTACGCTACTCGACGGTGCCTGATCGGATCGCTCCTTCTCCGCGGCGCCCGCGTATGCATCCGCTTCGATCTCGATCAGCATGTCTGGATTGACCAGCCGCCGCACTTCGACCATCGTGCTCGCCGGCGGAAAGTCCCCGAAGAATTCCTTGTGCGCGCGCGCCGCTTCCGCGAACCGGCCGATATCCGTGACGAACATCCGCGTGCGGATCACGTTCTCCAGCAAGAGCCCCGCGCGTTCCAGCGCCGCGCGGATATTGCCGATCGCCTGGCGCGCCTGCACGTACATCTGGCCCGCGCCGACGATAAGTCCGCGCTCGTCGGTGGCCGTGGTGCCCGACACCGCGACGATATCGCCCGCTCTCACCAGTCGCGAATAGCCCGCGATCGGCTCCCACGGCGCATTGCTCGAGATCCGCGTGATCGCGCTCATCATCGCCCCCTTGCTGAGCCCGGCAGATCGCCGCGCTAGTGATCGCTCGCCGGAAACGCCTCTTCCAGTTCGCGCGCGACCGATCGCATCGGCGGTCCCACCGACCCGCTGGTTGGCATCAGCCAGTTGAGAATTCTTGAAATCCGGTTGGCGACAACGGGAGGCCGCTCGGTGCGTCTCACCATGTCGAGTTCGTGTTCAATGATTCGATAATCGTGACGCGAGGCCGGTCCGCCGCCAGCCAACAATGCCCGCCGCACTTCCACCGCACCCTCCACTTCGCACGTTCATCAGGCAGAGAAACTTTGACGATCGGATCATACAGATGATTGCGAAATAGTCAAAATATTTTCTGGAGGTAGTCGAACTCGCGCGTCATGTCGTATACTATCCGTGCGAACGCAAGCTTGAAGTTGTTCAGCGCCTATCGTATTCTTGGCGCGTTTCGAGTTCTTGCGCGCCACGTGTGCACCGATCAATCAAGGAGGAAGCGATGCGCAAAGTCCTGCTTCTGGTACTAGTTTCGATGTTCTTCGCAGCCGCTGCTTGCAGCAAGTCTGAGGAGACCGCACCCGCAGCTCCGGACGCGGCAGCCTCGCCCGAGGCTCCTGCCGCGATGGCAAGTCCTGCTGAGGCTCCCAGTCCGGCCGCGCCGTAATCTACATTCTCGAAGCGAGTTCCCGCGCGCCGTCCAGAGCCGTCGGCGTGCGGGACACTCGCTGCGGCACTCGCGGACTGTGATCGCAGAGCGCTCGGCTCGCCTTCGATCAGGCGTCGAGGCAGCCTGATCGCCGGATCTCCAATCCACGCCGCTCAGCGCTGAATCGGCACGCCGATCTCCGATCGCCCTGCTAGCGATCGATCCTGAGTCGTTCAGTCTCTCACGCGGGCAACCCCATGGCCCTCGACGCTGAACTCGTCGTGCAGCCTCGATAACTATTGATTCCGGCCTCCGATCAATCGCGCGCCTAATGCGCGCTCGCGCGCGCTCCGGATGCTACCATCGGTCGCGATGACAACCGCCGCGCCGCGAACTACTCGATCGCCGCAGAAGCTCAAGCCGGGCCTCTCGCTGTTCGATTCGACCACGCTGGTGGCCGGCTCGATGATCGGCTCCGGCATCTTTATCGTCTCGGCCGATATCACGCGCCAGGTCGGCACTCCCGCGGCATTGCTGCTCGTATGGCTGGTGGCGGGCGTGATGACGATCGCGGGCGCACTGGCCTACGGCGAACTGGCCGCGATGATGCCCGAGGCAGGCGGCCAATACGTCTATCTGCGCGAGGCGTACGGCGGGATGTGGGCGTTCATGTTCGGCTGGACGCTGCTGCTGGTGATCCAGACCGGCACGATCGCCGCGGTCGCAGTGGCGTTCGCAAGATTCGCCGGCGTGATCTGGCCTGCGCTCGGTTCGAACTTGTTCGTTGGCAGCGGCGGCGCCGGACTATCCGGCGAGCGAATCGGCGCGATCGCGGTGATCGCGCTACTCACTGCCGCGAATCTGCGCGGGCTCGATCTCGGCAAATGGCTGCAGAATTCGTTCACCAGCGCAAAGATTCTCTCGCTGCTGTTGATCGTGGTGCTGGGCTGCCTGATCGCGCCGAACGCCGCCGCGATCCGCGCCAATTTCGGCAGCGCCGCCGCGTTTACCGGTGTCGGCGGCGGCTTCTCGATCGCAACCGCGGGCGTCTTCGGCGCCGCGATGGTCGGTGCGCTGTTCTCCGCCGACGCGTGGGCCAGCGTCACCTTCGCCGCGGCCGAAATCAAAAACCCCAAGCGCGACTTGCCGCTCGCGCTCGCGATCGGCACCGGCGTCGTGATCGCACTCTACATCCTCACTAATGTGGCGTACCTGTGTGAACTGCCCGCCGCCGGAACCGCCGGCGCATCGACGGTCTTTGCGCGCGGCATCGCGCACGCGACCAGCGATCGCGTGGCCGCCGCCGCGATGGAAATGGTATGGGGCGGCGCCGGCGCCAGACTGACTGCCGTACTCGTGATGATCTCGGGCTTCGGATGCGCCAACGGACTCATCCTGACTGGCGCGCGCGTCATCTATGCGATGGCGCACGACGGCGTATTTTTTGCCGCTGCCGGCCGCCTGAATCGCAACAGCGTCCCCGCGATCGCGCTCATCCTGCAAGGCATCTGGGCGTGCGTGCTGACGCTCTCGGGCACTTACTCCGAACTGCTGGATTACGTGATCTTCGCGCAGTTGATGTTCTACGTCCTCACCGTGTCCGCGGTGTTCGTCTTGCGCCGCCGCCTCCCCGGCGCAGCGCGGCCGTATCGCGCGTGGGGTTATCCGATTGTCCCTGCGCTCTACGTGATTGCTGCTTCCGCGCTGATGATCGATCTGCTGATTCTTAAGCCGCGCTTCACCTGGCCAGGACTGTTGATCGCGCTGAGCGGCGTGCCGATCTACTTCGCGACCGCGAAGCCGACTTCGGGCCGCAGGGCCGAATCGCAATAGAACGCGAAGCCGACTTCGGGCCGCAGGGCCGAATCGCATTAGAACGCGAAGCCGACTTCGGGCCGCAGGGCCGAATCGCATTAGATGAAGATGCCGCGCATAGCTCGCGCCGCGCGCTTCAACTCCGCGGCGTCGGGATGGCCGCCGCCGGCGTCTGGTTCGCGCCCGGCGTCGATTGCTGCGGGCATGCGGACATCGTGAGCGCTCCGCTTTGAAACTCGCGCGCCAGTGTCGTCAAAATGAAAATGCTGCGCTCGAAGTTTCGATTGCCCGGCAGCTTGAACAAATCCTCGGAGTGGCGCGCTACGTCGGCCGCCTCATTGTCGTCCTTCGGGATTCCGTAAATTTTCACCGTCTGACAAATCGAGACGAGTCCGTCCGCGCGATCCGCGTCCGTGAGCGGGCTCTCCGACGGTTGAGGACTCGCCGAAATCATTGTCTTGATCGACGACTTTGCCCCGCCGAGGAACATCCGCAACAAAAAAAGAATCATCAACAGCGCGAGCAGGATCGCGGTCGCACGCCCGGCCTTTTGTCCGGCGGACATCTCGCTCCACGGAATCCATTCGATTCCGCCGCTCGATTTCGCCGCGCGCCCGGCCTGAATCGGCGTCGCCCGCTTGATCGGCTTCGCCGCGGCCGGCGGCGTGAATACGACCTTATGAACTTGCGGCGGCGTCTCCTGCTGAGCCGCCCCTTTCGAGTCGGCTGAAATCGGAGTCGCGCAATAACTACAAACAGTCGTGCCGGCGGGATTCTCTTTGCCGCATTGCCTGCAAGCAGGCATCAGGTCACCCTCGTCCCTTCCACGACTTCAAAAACCACCCGCATCGAGCGCCGTCATTTCATCGCAGCGGCCTTTTGATTTGCGGGGCGCCCGTGACACTTCTGCAGGTACGCGCTCGCAGTCGGCGTCGCCGAAATATCCAGCTTGACCAGGTTTGCGAGACTCAGCACCGATGCGACGTTGAGGTCTGCGATCGTAAACTGATTGCCGAGGATATACTCGCGGCCCTTCAGGTAGTCGTCGAGCACCTTGAACGGCGGGCGAAGCGCCGCTTCCGCGTTGGCGACCGCTTTCTCGTCGCGCTGGTCGGGCGGCGCGAACAACCGGTTGATCAGCATCGTGATCAGATGCGGCTCGACTTCGGTCATCGCCCAGAAACTCCACTGATAGGTGGCGCCGCGATCGGCCACGCTCGCCGGCCACAAACCATTCTTGCCGTATTTTTCGGCGAGGTAGAGATTGATCGCCATCGATTCCCACAGAATCAATCCGTTGTCATCGAGCGCCGGCACATGCCCGTTGGGATTTATCTTGAGATGCTCGGGCGTGCGCGTTCCGCCGTCGAAACTGGTGGGGATGTGCTCATACTGTAGGCCGGCTTCCTCGAGCGCCCAGAGGCATCGCGCCGCCCGCGACATCGAGGTTCCGTAAAGTTTGATCATTGCTCATTCCTCCGCTTTTCATGGGATCGGTTCGCGCGGCAGAATCTCGCTGGCGATTCCGATCCTCGACACGATTTTCTAGCACGCGCGCGAGCCGCGTGCATCGCGGACGTTTTTTGTGAAACCGCGAACGACTATTCGCGGTGCGCGACGAAGCGAGCCTGCATGATCTTCCCGGCACGCGACATCGCGCCGAGAAAGCGGAACCCGTAAGTGACCTCTGCCAATCCGGCGCCCGTGATCGACTTCACAATCCTGCCTCACTACTGAAGAGTGGGCTTCTGCGCGCGCACGAAAGCGCTCATGAACTTGCCGTCGATCAGCGGCGCCACTTTCTCGGGATCGAGGTTCGCGCTCCGCAAAAACTCCGCCGCGTCGGCGGCCGCATAGACTCGCGTCGGTTCAACCTCGATCGAGCTGAAGCCGGATGCCGCCAGTTTCGCGCGATACTCGGATTCCTCCAATGCGCCCGCGATACATCCGATCCACGACTCGACGCTGCGCCGTATTTCCGCCGGCACCTCGCCGCGCACCACGACATCCGACACCGCGAATCGTCCGCCCGGCTTCAGCACGCGAAACGCTTCGCTCAGTACGCGATCCTTGTCGCTCGAAAGGTTGATCACGCAGTTCGAGATGATCACATCGACGGAATTGTCGGGCAGCGGAATATGCTCGATCTCGCCCTTCAGAAACTCGACGTTCTCGACGCCCGCCTTGCGCTGATTCTCGCGCGCGAGCGCCAGCATTTCGTCGGTCATGTCGAGTCCATACGCCTTTCCAGCCGGGCCGACGCGACGCGCCGAGAGCAACACGTCGATTCCGCCGCCCGAGCCCAAGTCGAGCACGGTTTCACCGGGCTTCAGCGCAGCCAACGCCGTCGGATTGCCGCATCCGAGCGAGGCCGCCATCGCCTCCGCAGGCACCGTCGCGCTGTCGGCGTCGGCATAGAGATTCGACGTGATCGGATTTCCCGCCGGCGCAGCCGAACCGCAACAGGCGCCGCCGCCCTTGTTCGCAACCCTCAGCGCCGCCTGCGCGTACTCCTCTCTGACTTTCTCTCTTATTGATTCGTTGCTCATCGTGGCCTCCGTGCCTGCGTGAATCGCCGGCAAGTTTTTTGCAATTCAGTTTTTGCCATCTCGACGCTTCCGCTTCGATGACGCCGCGTCGCTTCCAGCCACGTCGAACGCCTTATGCAGGTCGGCGCAGCAGTCCTCGGTCAGGAAGCGAATCAACTTTGCGGTCTTGGCCCAGTTCACCGAGTAGTAAATAAATCGGCCCGAGCGCCGCGCCGCCAAAAGACCGCATCGCGTCAGCGCGTCCAGATGATGAGACAGCGTCGAGCCCGGCATCTCGACCCGCCGCTTGATTTCATCGACGCAGCGTCCCTGCGGTCCGTCGCGAACCAGCAGGCGGAAGATCTCGAGCCGCCCCGACTGTCCGAGCGCCCCGAGCTGCGATACGTACGGTTCCATTACGATAATTCTAGTATCATCGAAATGTTAATCGGGCAAGAGCCTTACGAATCGTTAATGCGGCGAGCGTGTAATTGCGCGTCTATCGATGTAAAAATTGATCGATATGCCGAGTCTGCGCGCCATCTCCACGATCGCACTAGTCGCCGCGATGCTCGCCGCATCCAGCGCGTTCGCTCAGGAAGGCGCGCTGCCGCTCCCCGATCCGTCGTACGGCGGGGGGCCCACCGCGCTCCAAGCGCCGACCGCTCTCGCGATGCCCGCGCCCGACGATATGAGCAATCCGAACAGCGTGACGATTCCGATTCCGGGCGGTGGTGAAATCCACGTCGACGGGCCCGACGCGCCGAGCGCTGCTCCCTTGCCGACGCTACCGGGCTCGCAATGGGGCAACGAGAAGCAGAATCCGTTTCTTCGCGGCACAGGCCCGCTCGGCCCCTGAATTTCTTTTCTTCGTCCTGCTACTAACAGCGCGTAGCGCGCATGTTTAACTTTTGCGACTCAGTACTGCTGCCCGAAGACGGCTCCGCGTCTCAATGCGATTAGTTTCGCGAGGCGAAGTCCGCTTCGCATCGCGACAGGAAGCCCGAAACCCGTAAGGGGTTTCGGAACTCTGCTCTTTTCCTTGTGTTGCGCTTTGCCTAAACCGCCGGCGTCTTCATCCGGCCGCTCGCGTTGCGCTGATATCTCGTCGCCGCGATTCGCTTGTACTGCCGATCCGCGAGCCACGCGAAGGGCGGGACGTACCAAAGATAGGCGAGCAGGCCCTTAAGCCCGCGCTGCCGCCGCAGGATTTCATTGATCGCGCGCGCGCCGCGATACACGCGCCCGCGATCGTCCACCGCGTGCAGTTCCTCGATTAGATTTTCGAGCTTCAGGTCGGGGAATTTTGCGCGTGCGTTCGGATCGTTGAGATCGAGCGGCTCGATCGTTCCCGAGTTGTCGAACTTCTCAAAACCCTCGGCGCCGCTGCGGCACATCTCGCACGACCCGTCGAACAGGATCGCGAGTTTCCCCGGCGCCGCTTTGCCGCTCGACGTTGTCGGCCTGGCGCTCATCGCTACCGCTGCGAGAGCCGCGGATTCGCGCCGCTCCGGCGCTGCTTCATATTCTCGGTGTAGATTCGCCACTCGTAGCCGTCGAGCAGCGAGACCCATCCCGCCTCGACCGTGTTCGCCGATTTCGCGAGCGTCGTCCATTGCAATTGGCCGTCAGTGAACTTCTTCACCGACACCACATCGGCTTCGGTCGACGCGCCCGTCGCGTGCGTGTAAGTCTCGGCGACGATCACCGAATCGAGGTACGGAAAATACTTGAGCAGCGCCTTCCGGAGCGCCACGTCGAGCGCGTGAACCACGCCGACGCCCGACGCCGCTTCGGTCTCTTCGACGTTGCCGATTCGTATCACGATCGTCGCATCGACCGTCATTTTGCCTTCGTGAACGTCGTCGATCACGCGCCGCCGCACGATCTCGAAGGGCGCCACGTAGTCGCGGGAAGCTCTTAATATGGCTAGCTCGCGCGAAGCCTGGGGCGGCTCCGCATCGTAGAAATCAACCTGCCGTTCTACACTCATCGATCGTCACCACGATGATTATCGTAAGCGCGCCTCGCTGTTTCAAGAACGATTCCATTTGCATTGCGGGTTGACTCGTGACCCGACGACGCACGCGCAACCATTTTGATTTTGTGGCAAGCTACCAGGCCGGTATTTTCATGACAATTGACGGAGTCGCCCCGATTCGTATCGCGCGCAACGCACGCCGCGCATCGCGCCGGCTCGTCCTGTGGATGATCGTCGCCGCGATCGTTATTTCCGCCGCGACGCCGCGTCCCGTCCGCGCCGCGCAAATAAAAGTTCCGCTCACGATCGATTACCTCGCACTCCGCGAAGCGCTGCAGCACACGCTCTACACCGCGCCCGGCAATCGCGCCCCGCTCTGGAACGGCGCCGACGAATGCCAGTTTCTCTTCGCCGAAAATCCCAACTTCATGCGCGCGTCCGCCGACGTCAAACTCGAGACCGCCGCCAGCCTCGGGATGGGCGTCAGCCTCGGCGGCCGATGCATCAGTCCGATCGCGTGGGACGGAATCGTCGAAGCGATCGGCAAGCCTTACATCGCAAGCGGTCTCCAGCTCAAATTTCATTTCGCCGATTTGAACCTCTACAAGTCGAACCACGAAAAATCGATGCTCGTCAGCAAGGGCTTCGACCTCATCAAGCAGTACCTAATCCCACGCCTCGAACTGTTCTCGTACGACCTCAATCCCGCGATTCAGCAACTCGGCTCGATGGCCGAAGACGCCGGGACGCCCGCGGTCGCCGCGCGCATCCATGCCGCGATGGCGTCGCTCACCGCCGATCCGCAAATCGTCGCGCTCGACGACGGCGTCCGCGTGACGCTGCTGATCAACGTGCCCGATCTCCCGGCGCCGACGCCCGCCGAGGGAATCGCGCCGACGCCCGCGCCGCTGACGCCCGCCGAAATCGCCGCCTTCCAGACGCTGCTCGATCAATGGGACGCGTTCCTCGTCTTCGCGGTGAAGCAACTCGGCAGCAGCGTCGGCGACCAGCAGTTCCGCGGCGAGTTGCTGAAAATCCTGCTCGATAGCCGCTATCGACTCGTCCAGGCGCTGCGCGATCCGGCCGCGAGCGCCGGCCCCGATCCGGTGCGCGAGATTTTTCTCGATGAATGGCGCCAACTGCACGACGCGGTGAAAGCCGCCGCCGCGCGCGGGATGCTCGGTGCGCGCGCGCTCGAGTTCCTCTCTTTCATCTCGGCTGGCGACGCGCTATTCGCCCTCGATCAAGCGGCGCCCGCACTCGGGATGCGCATCTCGGCCGCCGATCTGCGCCGACTCGCCCATCTGATGGCGCCGCAGGCCGCCGGCGATCCGCTCAAGTTCAATTTCGACGAGGACGCCGATCTCAAAAAACTCTTCGACGTTCCCGAACCCGCCGAAAGCAGCGGCCCGCTCGACACTTCGGAGGAAATCGTCGCGACGCCCACCGCGTCGCCATCCGCGCTCGCCACTCCTACATCGCCACTTTTGCCCGAACCGAGTCCTGCACCTTCCGCTGCTCCAACGCCGACGCCGGCGCCGATCTCGATGATTCCCGCATCCTTCTCGGTCCTGTCGCCGCGCGCCGCCTTCGCCGCCGAAGGAGAGTTGTTGCCGCGCCTCGAAAGCGTCGCCAAAAAACTTCGTCGCGTCGTCGTCACCGAAGAAAATTTCGAACGCTATCGCGATGACATGAAACGACTGCTCGAGCTAAGCGCCGATCAGCAAATCGCCGAGGGCGGCGTGGACCGGCGCTTCCGCACGATGTACCCGCTGCTCGTGCAGAGCGTCGCATGGCAGGAAAGCTGCTGGCGGCAATTCATCGTCGCCAACTCGCGCATCAAGTGGCTCGAGTCCGCCACCGGCGATATCGGCCTGATGCAGGTGAACAAGCACGTCTGGCGCGGCTTCTACAGTGTCGAACGCCTGAAATGGGACGTGCTCTACAACGCCGGCGCCGGCAGCGAAATCCTGACCCGCATGATGATGTATGCGCTGGCGCATCCGGCGAACGATCCCGCGCCGGTCGCCGATCATCTCTCGCGCTCCACCTACGCCGCCTACAACGGCGGCCCCAACGCCTGCAATCGATGGCGCTCCGACGAACTCCCGCCGCTTCGCAAAATCGACGAATCGTTCTGGGAGAAGTTCCGCGCCGTGAAGCACGGCGAGCCGATCGATATCCTCGCCTGCGCCGCCCACTGGGGCACCTGATTTTCACTATCCTTCTAACAGCGCGTAGCGCGCATCTTAATCTCGATGCGATTCGGCCTTACGGCCGGAAGTCGGCTTCGCACCTCAGTGTGACAATGCTCCGCGACGCGAAGTCCTCTTCGCGGCGTGGCAGGAAGCGCGAAACCCGTGAGGGGTTTCGAAAGTTTTGCTATCTTCCTTCCTCAGCAGGGCGACGATCAGCCGCGCGCGATCCACTCGCCCGCGCGGACGCCGTCGCCGCACCACTTCCCCTCCGCGACCACCGACGTCCCATTCACCAGCACGTGCTCGATTCCGATCGGCTCGATCGCCGGCGCGGTCGCGTCAGCGCCGCTCGCGATCGTATCAGGATTGAACAGCACCAAATCCGCCGCGTATCCACGACGCACAATGCCGCGCCCCGCAAGCCGCATCCGCTTCGCGGCCATGCCCGTCGCCTTGTGCACCGCGTCCTCCAGCGTGAGCAGTTTCAACTGGCGCACGTAGTGCCCCATGATGCGCGGATAGGCGCCGAAGCTCGCCGGATTATGATGCCCATGCGAAGTCAGGATCGTGTCCATCTCGAACAGATTCAGCGGATGGCTCATCGCGGCCCGCAGCGCGTGCTCGTCGGCGTCATCGCCGCTATATAGATGTATCAGCACGCGCCCGCGCGTTTCGCTCTCGCGCGCGATCGTCAGGTACGCCTCGATCGGATCGACTTTCAGCTCGTCCGCGATCTCTCCGAAAAATTTGCCCTCGAGATATTTGAGCTCCGGCTTCACCGCCCACATCAACTGGATCGATTCCGCGATAAACTCGCCCAGCGGACGAAATCCCTCCTTCAGCCTCGCCCATCCGTCCTTGCTGTCGAGCAGCGCCTCCAGCCCGGTCTGCGACCACGCCGGAAAAATGATCCGAATCGTCGTATTGCCGCAGGTGTAGGGGAAGGTATCGAACGCGATATCCACGCCGTCATTCCGATGCCGTTCGATTTCGCCCAGCGTCTCGTCGACGGTCTCCCACGTGCGGCGCCCGACGAAAATCAGATGCGACACCTGCAGTGGCACGCCCGCCTCGCGCGCGACATTCGCCATCTCGCGCACCGCCAGGATGTTGTGCGGAACGCGGCTGTCGAAAAATAGCGATCGCACCGAGTATGCGCGCAGATGAGACGTCAGCACTCCGCCCGCCGCCGCCGCGACCCGCGCGAGACTCGCAAGCTCCGCCGGCTTCGCGATCATCCCGGGAAAATATCCAAGCCCCGTCGAAAGCCCGACTGCGCCGTCCGCCATCGCGCGCTCGACCATCGCCTGCATCTCGCGCAACTGCTCGGCCGACGGCTCGCCCGCGTCGGCGCCCATCACGCTGAGCCTGATACTGCCGTGACCGGCGAGGTGCGCGACGTTGAGCGCGAGCCCCTGCCGCCTGAGCGCACCGGCGAAGCCCGCGACCGTGTCCCAGCTCCAATCGAACTTGCGCTCCGCGCACAGCCGTCCCGATTCATCGAGCATCCGCTGCCGCTCGGGTTTTATCGGCGCCGTCGAAAATCCGCAGTTGCCGCCGACGAATGTGGTAACGCCCTGCATCAGGAACGGCTTCAGGATTTCGCCGTGCTCGGGCGTCGGCACGACCCAGTCCGAATGCGAATGCAGATCGATAAAGCCCGGCGCGATCACCAGGCCGGTCGCATCGATCTCGCGCGCCGCGGCGATGCTCGACGTATCCGGCGGGGCCGCGACTTCCGCGATCCTGCGCCCGGCGATCGCGACGTCGGCGCGCACGCGCGGCGCGCCGCTGCCATCGACTACCGTGCCGTTTCGAATGACCAGGTCGTAGTCCATCCGCCGATTATTCTGTCCGCGTCCTCCGAGCGCAAACCCTTCTCTCCTTTCGACAACCCCGCCAGTCTCGAGTCATCTCTTTCTGGGTGCGTGATCCACCACTTGGTCATCCTGACCCGAAGGCTGCCGTCCTTTACCTCGCCCGCTTGGTTGCGGGAGAGGTCGCCGAAGCGCGCAGCGACAAGGCGGGTGAGGGTGCAGCTCAACGTCCCAACTATCTCTCCTCGCCGCTCTTACATCTTTGTTTTGCTTCCCGCGATGCTACAATTCGGCGCCATGCACGACGCGATTCGCACCTTTCGCAATGTCATTGGAGTTCTACTGATCGTTGCATCGATCTTTTCGATCCTGCCGATCGCGATCACCCCGTCGCTTGCCCAACCGATCGCCGCCGTGACGAAGACCGAGGTCATCACATTCGCGCCACCACTCCCGACGGGCAGCGCGCGCGAAGGCAGTTGCTGGACGACCTCGATCGCAGTGACGCGGCCCGGCGCCTATCGATGCATGGTCGGCAACAGCATCGAGGACCCATGCTTTGCAGTACCGCCGAATCGCGACAAACTGGTCTGCGGCGCGAATCCGATCCTCAAACAAGATGGCTTTGTCCTCAAATTGACCAAGCCGCTCCCGACCGACGTCCCGCCGCCATCTGTTTCGCCGCAGCCGTGGATAATCAAGCTCGCCGACGGTTCGAGTTGCGTCGCGATGACGGGAACGCTGGTCGCCGTGAACGGGGAGCCGGCGCGATGGTCATGCGCGATTCACATCCGCGATCAAATCCGGCGGATGGGCGTCATCACAACTATCACTCCCGGAAAAATCTGGACCGCCGAGCGCTTCGCCGAAAGCGCGATCGCCAATCCGGCCAGCGGCGCGCGCCGGGTCACCGGCGAGACGTTACCGATCAAAACAATCTGGGAGTGACGCCGCTACTTGCGCATTTGACGCAATTGCCGATGCGTCAGCATCCAGCGCAGTTCGCCGCCGCCGCGATCGAAGCGCGCCGGCAGATCGATCGCGATGCATCCGCCGGTCTTCAGCTTCGCCTGGATCACGTCGCCGGCGCCGGTCAGCACGATCGACGCGATCGCCGACAGTTGCGGCTCGTGTCCGACGATCATCACGTGATCGTTCTTGGCGAACGCGCGCAGCGCCGCGACCGCGTCCGACGGCGGCACTCCGGTCGCCAGCGCGGGCAACACTTGCGGCGACGGCGTGTTGTCGTAAGCCGCCGCGACAAGTTCCGCAGTCTCCGTTGCGCGCGCGAGCGGGCTGGTCAAGATCACGTCGAACTTGAGTTGCATTTCGCGGAACCCGGCCGCCGCTCCAACCATTTTTTCCTTCGATTTTTGCGTGAGCTGCCGCGCGCCGTCGTCGCCGCTCGACGATGTTTCTTCGGCAGTCGCGTGGCGCAAAATGTAGAGCATCATCAGTGGGTACCTGTCTCGGCCGCCGCTTCCGGGCTGAACTCGGGCGCCGGTTCGACAATGGAATTATCGTCCGGCGATTGCGCGTTTGCCTCCGCGCCGCGCGACTCTGCCGCCGCGATCGCCTCGACACCCGTGGCTTCCGGCGCGATCAGGTTCGCCTCCACCGGCGCGAGTTGCCCGGCGCGCCGAATCTCGTCGAGTGCGTCATCGAGCACGCCGGAGGTTTGGAATTTCCGCCACTCCTTGATCGATTGACGGCGCAGATTTTTCGCGCGGCTGCCGAGCGAATGGATCAGCGCGCCCGCCGCCAGCACCGTCCGCGCCGGCATCTCGAGGTTGTCCGCGAACGACATCAGCCACGCGCCGGTAACGTTGGCGTCGTTATACTCGCCGAGCAGATCTTGCAATTCTTCGAGCCGCGCGAGCGTTTTCTTGTGATTCTTCGCGCCCAGCGCGGACAGCATCTCGAGCGCATAGCGAAGCCGCTTCAGTCTCACGCGCAACTTGTGAAAGCCGCGCGGCGGCGATTCGACGTTGAGCTTGCGGCCGCGCTTCTGCGCGTCTTCGACGATCGGATCGAGCACTTCGTCCGCGATTATCCCGAGCTTGCGCTCGGCCCACGCTTTCTTGAACGACGGCGCCGCGAGTTTTTCGATCAGTGCGCGATATCGCTTCGATGTCAGCGCCGCGCACAGCGCAGCATGCTCGATGCTTCTCTGATTGGCGAGCGCCGACACGATTGGCTCGATCGATTTGGCGAGCTCCGGATCGATCTTCTGCGCGCGCTCCTGCACCAGCATCGCCTTGATGTCGCAATCGCGCACCGCGCCCCCCAGTCCGGCGATCCATTTAATTTCGCGCGTAAAGATTCGCACCTGCGCGGCGTACAAAACTTTTTCGAACACCTGCAGTGAAGCGCGCAGCCGCCGCGACGACACCCGCAACTGATGCATCGCCTCGGCTTCGCCCTCGATCGCCGCCGGCTGATTGCTCCGCAGCACCACGAGCCCCGCCGCGATTGCCTTGCGCGCGCATTCGCCCGCCTTTTCAGCCGGCGCCAGCGTCACTTTTCGCGGACGCGAATCGTCGATGCCCGCCTCGGCCATCAGCTATTCCTTGCGCGTCGATGGACCATTCGCGCTCTCAGCCGTGGCTGGCTCCGCCGCTGGCCCGACCGCTGCGCCGCGCAGGTATTCCGCGATATGCCGGCGCAGTTCCGCCTGAACCTCGTCGGCTGGCGCGCGCGCATCAACCGTGATGAAGCCGAACTCGTCTGCCAGCCGCCGATACTCTTCGATCAGCCGGCTCTGGTAGCGCTCGAATGAGTCGAACAGATCGCTGCCGAGCGCGAGATGCATCCCCGATTCCCAGTAGTCCATGCCCTTGCCCATGATCACGCGCGGGATCAGCGTCTCGACGTCGATATCGAGGTAGAGCACCAGGTCGGGCACCAGCGCCATGCCGAACACGTCGCGCGTCCACGCGGGATTCGCGCCCATCACCGTGTTGCGCGCAAACGCGGTGTACATGTAGCGATCCGCGATCACGATAAACCCCGCTTGCAGCGCAGGCAGAATCTCGTGCTCGAGGCGATCGGCAAAATCCGCCGCATAGAGCAGGCTGAAAGTCGTCACCGTCAATTGATGACCCGCCTTCGCTTCGTTGATCGTCTCGGAGAGCAGCGGCGACCGCGTCCATCCGGTGTTGCTGACCGCGTAGCCCTCGAGTTCGAGCCACGGCCGCAGCAACTGGATTTGTGTCGAGCGTCCGACGCCGTCGGTGCCCTCGATCGCGATCAGATGCCCCGGCAGGCGCTTCTTCGCGATGTACGGCAGGCCGTGGCCGTACCAGTTCTTAGCTTGTGGCGGGCGCGATTCCATGATTGCCGCGGGCGCGTTGCCGATCGTAGTCGCGCAGAATTTCCTGCACCATCGTGCGCACGATTTTTTGCTGCGCCGGAATTTCCGCAGTCGCGTCGATCGAACGCATGCCAAATTCAAACGTAAGCTGATCGTAGATCGTTAGCACCCGGCTTTGAAACAGCCGGAAACTCTCGACCGGATCGGTGGACAGTCCCACGTCCATCCCGGCCTCGTGATACTTCAGCTTGGCGCGGCCCGAGAGCAATCGCTCCAGCGACACGTCGATCGGCACCCTGAAGTACAACGTGAGATCGGGTCGCAGCGCGCCGCTGTACACCGCCCGCACCCAGTCGGGATGCACCCCGCGCGCCACGTCGCGCGCAAACGCCGTGTACACGTATCGATCCGCGAGCACGATCATGCCGGCCTTGAGCGGCGGCAAAATCTGGTAGGTAAATCGATCCGCGAAATCCACCGCGTGCAGCAGGCTGAACGTGGTCGGCGTCAGCAGGTTCTTTTTCTTGCCGCGCTGCATCGAGTGGCGCACCAGCCGCGACGAATTCCACTCCGTAAAATGCACCGGATAGCCGCGCGACCGGAGCCATCGTTCGAGCAGCAGCAGTTGCGTCGATTTGCCCGAGCCGTCGATTCCCTCGACCGCGATCAGCCGCCCGGGATACGGATGCGGCGTGTCGAGCAGGCTCTTCGCCGCGGGCTTGGCCTCGGCTGCGGGCGCGCTCGGGTGACCGTTGGCCGACGGCTCGATCGCCGCTATCGCTGCAGCACCACCTGCCGGTCCAGCAGTCTCGATAACAGGTCGGTCCTTCTCTCGCATGTCCATAGCTCGAGGTCCGCCTTTTCGTTTCCCGAATCGACTCCGATAATCACGCGCCCGGGCGAGTAGCTCACCCCAATATCCTTAACCACGCCGAAGTGCGTCCGATCCAGCGCGTCGGCGACTCGAAGAATCGCGGCCAGACCTCGCACCACGCGGCGTCGCGCGGGATTCAGCGCCTTCAAGTCGGGCGAATCGAGCTTCGGCGCTTGCTTGCGATGACCCCGCGCGGCTTGCGCGATCACTTCGATTTCGTCCGGATCGAAGCCGAATAATTCCGCGTTGCGGATCAAGTAGTAAGAATGGCGATTGTGCCGATCGTGATCAATGGCATGCCCGATATCGTGCAAAAGCGCCGCAAATTCGAGTAGTTCCCGCGAGGCTTTCGGCAATCCCAGCACCGGCGCGGTCGCGTCGAACAGCGTCAGCGCCAGCTTCGCGACTTGCTTGCCGTGCTTGTTGGCGCCCGCGAATCGCGACGACAATGCATTCACCGATCTCCGCCGCGAATCGCTCGCCGAGTGCGAATCGATCCCGCGCGCGAGTCCCAGCAGCACCCCCTCGCGCAGCGCCCATGTGCACGCCACCAGCTCCGGCGCCCCCGATTTCCGCATCACGTAGTTCACCAGCGTCGCCGCCGCCGGCATCAGGTCCGCGCGCTTCGCATCCATCCCCGGCAACTCGACGCGCATCGCGGCATTCGCCTCGACCAGGTCGCGCTTCAGCTCCGCGATCTCGCCCGCCGACGCGCTCGCGCCATGCAGCCGTCCGAGCTCCTCGCCGCGCGCCGCACGCGCCATCGCGACCAGCGTGTTGATCGTCCCCGACGTTCCCACCGCGCGCACCACGCCGGCCTTGCGCGTCGCGCGCATCAGCGTGCCGATCTCGCGCTCGAGATGCGCTTCCAGCCGCGCGAGTTGTGCGCGAGTTGGCGGATCGTCGCCGAAGAATCGCTCCGCGAGCCGCGCCACCCCCAGCTTCACGCTGCGCATCCACAGCGGGCGCCCGTCGCGCACCAGCACCAACTCCACGCTGCCGCCGCCCACATCGACCAGCAGATGCGGCCCGCCGTCGAGCCCGAGCGCATGATGCGCCGCCTGAAAAATCAGCCGCGCTTCGTCGAGTCCCGAAATGATCTCGACCGTCAGTCCGGTCTCGCGCTTGATGCGCGCGATAAAATCCGCGCGATTGCGCGCCTCGCGCACTGCGCTGGTCGCCACCGCCCGCAGCCGATCCACCTTGCGCATGCGCGCGAGCCGCTTGAAGTTCACCAGCGCGCGCACCGCCAGATCCATCGCTTCCGGCGTCAGCCGCCCCGTGGTGAATGAGCGCCGCCCCAGCCGCACCATCTCCTTCACCCGATCGACGACTTCGATATGCCCTTCGCGCGACACCTCGGCGACCAGCATATGAACCGAATTTGAACCGACGTCGATCGCAGCAAGACGCATCGCATGCAAAGGTTAGCCGTCCGATCAGGCGATGTCATCTCGATCGATCGCGCATCGCGAAAAATTCGGCGATCGCCGCGGCGCTCGGCGTGAAATGAATGTTACGCTGCGACGATCAAGTCGCGTGATGAAACCATTCGCGTATGATGATCGTATCGGCGCGCCGAATCGCGCCTGGTACTGGTATCTCCCCTTGGCTGCCGCAGCTCCAACCACGATTGAAACCGTCGAATACGGCACCTCCCGCCATAAGTGGCTGATCGCGCTCGCCGTGATGCTCGGCACGACGCTCGAAGTGCTCGACACCTCGATCGTCAACGTCGCGCTGCCGCACATGCAGGGCAGCTTCTCCGCCAGCGTCGATGAAATCGCGTGGGTGCTGACGAGCTATCTCGTCGCCAACGGCATCATGATTCCGATGACCGGATGGATCTCCTCGCGCTTCGGCCGCAAGCGATACTTCCTCACCTCGGTCGCCGTGTTCGTGGTCGCCTCGGGCTTCTGCGGCGCGGCGCGTTCGCTCGATCAGATGGTGCTCTTCCGCCTGATCCAGGGCGCGGCCGGCGCCGCGATGGTTCCGTCGTCGCAGGCAATCCTGATCGAAACCTTCCCGCCCAACGAGCAACAGATGGCGATGGCGACCTGGGGGATGGGCCTGATGGTCGCGCCGATCATGGGCCCCACGCTCGGCGGATGGATCACCGACAACTGGAATTGGCGCTGGAATTTTTTCATCAACCTCCCGATCGGCGCCGCCGCCTTCCTGATGGTCACCACCTTCGTTCACGATCCCGCCTACTTGCAGAAGCGCCGCGCCAAAGGCGGCAAGACCGACTACACCGGCATCATCCTGCTCGTCGTCGGACTCGGCGTGGCGCAACTCGTCCTCGATCGCGGCCAGCGCGCCGATTGGTTCAACTCGCCGTGGATCCTGTGGGGCGCCGTCTTCGCCGCGATTTGCCTGATCGGCTTGACCATCAACGAATTGCATTTTCCCGAGCCGATTCTCGATTTGTCGATCCTCGGAATTCCGGTCTTTACGATGTCCGTGCTGTTGATGGTCGCAATGAGCTTCGCACTGTACGGCACCGGCCTGCTAAATCCGATTTTTTTGCAAGAGTTGATGGGTTATACCGCTTGGCGAGCTGGTTTAGTCCTCGCTCCGCGCGGAATTGGCACGATGGCCGCCATGCTGATGGTCGGACAACTCGCGCGTTTTCGCTATGACACCCGCCCACTGATCGGCGTCGGCTTCCTTCTGATGGCGGTTTCCTTGTGGACGATGTCCGGCTGGAACACCCAGGTCAGCACCTGGACCGTCACCTGGCCAAGCCTCGTGATGGGCGTCGGCATGGGCATGATCTTTCCAACACTCTCGGCGACCACTCTCTCATGCGTGAGCCGCGAGCGCGTCGGTTATGCCGCCAGCCTCTACAACATGATGCGCAATACGGGCGCCGCGATCGGCATCTCCTACATGACGACCGTGCTGGTGAATCACGAACAGACCCATCAGTCATACCTCGCCGAACATTTTTCGGTGTTCGACGCGTGGAAGATGAGCAACGCCGCGCGGTTCGCTCCCGGCAGTCACGGATTTGACTACTCGGCGCAGATTATCGGCGGTCAAAAGCAAGGCTTGGGGATCGTCTATGGAATGATCCAGCGCCAGGCCGCGATGCTTTCCTTCAACGACATCTATCGCGCCCTCGCGATCGTCATGATGCTGCTGATTCCGGTTTTCTTGTTCCTGCGCAAGCCTCAGTCCGGCGCCTCCTCCACCGCCCACTAAGCGTCCGCGACTCCCTATGTCACAGGCGTCAGCCCGTGGTCTTTCTGAGGGCAGTCACCGTGGCACAAAGTGGCACAGGCTTTAGCCTGTGGAGTTACTGACCAACAGTTAGAGGTACTCATTCCGCTCCGGCGCCATTCCATCAGCCTGAGCGGCGGCGGCCGTCCGATACCTCGCCCGTTGTTCAATCGAAGAGAGCCTGCCTTGAGCGAAGTCGAAGGGTCGCCGAAGCGCGTCCGCGATGAGGCGGGTGAGGGTGCAGGGATCGCGCGCCACAGAAAAAAACCGCGATCCTTCGACTCCGGAAGCACTCCGCTCAGAGTTTTGTGAAGATTTGCCGTGTGTTATTCACCTGGTTGTCATTCTGAGGTGAAGCCCTAAGCTCTCGAATGAGGCAGGCTGCCGGTGCCGAGAATCTCGGCCCGGAATTTTTCCTTAGCGCTCTTTCCAGATCGAGTACTTCGGCGGCCAGGTGCCGTGACCGCCCGGATACTTCGCATGCATCGCGCGTTCGATTCCAAACTCGAATGCAAGTTCGTCATTGGTGCTGGTCATCCCGCGCGCGACCTGGTCCTTGCGCACCATTTCGGCAACCTCAGGATCTTCGATCAACTTCGCGCGCCCCATCACGAGGAACTCGTCATCGACGTCAACCGGTGGAAACGTATGCAGCGCGTAGCGGCCGTCCCGGCGCAAATCGTTGCGCTTGTGCGAATCAACAATCAGCGCATAGAGGCGGCCGTTCACGACGGTCGGACAAATCGGATGCAATCGCGGCGCGCCATCCTTCCGCACCGTCGCCAGAAAGGCCAGCCCGACGCCAAACTGGTACAGCAGTTTCTTCCCCGCCTCGGCCATTTCTGGCTCGGCGTTTTCGAAATCGCTCCAGGTAGCCATCGCGAGACACCTCCTGAATTCGTCGCTTAGGGAAAACTGCGCAGGCGGAATACGAACTAGTTTCGCTATCTGTTCGTCAATGTCAAGCCGCGAAACTCAGCTCTTGCGCGGGACGAAGTATTGAGTGCCGGGGCCAGCATCGTCGATCTCGCGGATCAGGCTGGCGAGGTCCTCGGGATTCGCGACGAAATCGATCTCCGAAGTATCGACCACCAGCAGCGGCGCTTCGTCGTAGTAGAAAAAGAAATCGCGATACGCCACCGAGACGCGCTCGAGATACTCGAAACTGATGTGCCGCTCGAAATCGCGATTGCGCTTGCGGAGCCGCTCGCCCAGAACCTCGATCGTAGCGCGCACGTACACCACAAGGTCCGGCTTTTTCATCTCGGCGTCGAGCAATTTGTAAACGCCGTCGTAGAGCTTCAGCTCGTCGGGCGCGAGATTCATGGTCGCGAAGATTCGATCCTTGGCAAAGAGATAGTCGGCGACGGTTGCGGGCGCGAATAGATCCTGCTGCAGCAGTTCGCGCTGCTGATGATGCCGCGTCAGCAGGAAATAAAGCTGCGCCGGGAACGCGTACTTGTCGGGATCCTGGTAGAAGCGCGCGAGGAACGGATTGTTGTCCGCATCCTCGAGAATCAGGCGCGCCTTGAGCTCGCGGCTGAGTGCCTGCGCGAGGCTGGTCTTGCCGACTCCGATGGGACCTTCGACTGCGATATAGCCGCGCGAGCGCATCGGGGGTCGATTGTAGCGCTACGGCGCCACTATCGCGCGTGCCGGATTTTCGGATCGAAATTCGCCGACGCGTCGATCATTTCTTGCGATGCTTCTTCGCTTCGTCGCGCAGCTTGCGGACTTCGTCGTCGGGCGCGTTGGCGCGCTCTTCCAGGTCGGCGGCGGTGTCGTAGTCGGGCGGCGACTTGCGCAGATAGACCTGCGCGAGTTCCATGTTGGCGGCCTTGTCGTCCGGATATGCGCCGATCACGTCGTTCAGCAGCTTGAAGGTCGCGTCCGGAGTGCCCGCGGCTTTGGCGGCATCGTTGATTTTATGCATCAGCGAGTTGCCCTGCGGACCGAGGTCCGGATTTTTGTGCGCCTGCGCGAGCAGCATCGCGGCCCGCACGCCCTGATCGTAAGTGTTCATCGCCGCGGCGTATTTCTTTTCCTGCAACTGTTGGTCGCCTTGCTTTTCGATCTCGGGAAGCGCGTCGCTGAGCGCGGTCAGAGCCTTTTCGCGCGCCGCCTTGATACGCGTCTGCAAAAGGATGTCCTTTAGTTGGCGGAGCCCGTCTTCGGTCTTGCCGGCCTTGATCTCGTCGAGCGCCTTGCCGGACGAGTTGGCCAGGTCCTGCAGTTGTTTGTAGAGCCGCGTCTTGTCCATCAGCTTCTGATCGGTGGGATCGAGCATCGAGGCAGCCGTGTATTCGCGCGCGGCGCCTTCCTGATCGCCGAGCGCTTCATCGATATGCGCGAGCGACTTGTGCGCATCGACGTCGTTCGGATCGGCCTTGATGGAAAGTTCGAGTTCCTTTTTCGCGCCTTCGAGATCGCGCTTTTCGAACAAATCCTCCGCCTTGTAGAGATGCTTCTTGCCCTCGGACTGGCATCCGGTGACGACCGGGATGGCAATCAATAGCGACAAGATCAGCGCGCGCGATATCGCAGTTCGCATCGGATTATTCCCTCATCAAGGTTTGTCCGCAGGGGACGGAAATCCGGATGAGTCTGCAAGCATCCGCGCCAAATTGTCAAGGCACCGCCCCCCGCAGGGGCACGGCACATTGCCGGCGCAAGACGTTGATCGTAATCGCCTGCCGCGGGACCGAAACCTCACGCAGGTTTCGGACTTCCCGCTGTGATGAAGATGCGGCCTCCCGGCCTGTTGGTAATGGGGGTATCAACGTGCGCGCGTGTTTTCCTCAATTTGGATCAGTTTTGAGAAACAGGCCGCTCCGAAAGGGCTACGAGGGAGCCTACGATTATTTCAGCGCTTTTTTTGCGGTTTTCAGGATCTGAGCAGCCTCTTTGATTCCCCTTCGGAACCAATCGCTAGACGCTTTAGTGAAGGGACCGCCCAGAAAAGTCTCCGGGTCGCAAACCTTCAGGAAGAGTGAGTAAGAGCCCTCGTCATCAGTAATCTTGGGAGACACGGTCCACCCTTTCTCTTCCAGCTCGGTTTTCTCCTTGGCAGGAGGAAGCGGGATCAGTGTCCCGTCGTAATCCGACTCAATGCACACGAAGGCTTGAACCTTAGCACCCTTGGCCGCTTTGGCGTTTGGGCATTGGAATCCCCATCCGACGTACCATTTAAGCTTCATTAACTCCCAATCTTTTGTGCCGCTATCATAGCAGTAGGCGAAGTCGCCGATTGCGTTCTCGACGTCCGACCGTACATTGCTCGCCGGCAGCGATGCGGGGAGTAACTGTTTTTTGTACTGAGGAAGCGTTTTTTCGGCGACTTTCCGTGCATCTTTAAGAATTTCTCTGAGTTTGTTGTCGAACGTTTCTAGGTAGTCACAAACAACCGGAAGTGACTTACCGAAACGCTGAAATTCCTTCGCATCTATATCGTCCATGTTTTTTTCCTTCAAGAAGAGAATGAACTCGCGGATGAATACCAATAATTCCGGCTCAAGGTTGTTTCGGCTCGCTAGTTTCGTAAGCCATAGCCAGACCTGAGGCCACCGACAAACTGACCTAAAACTAGCCGGATATCTCTTCTCGTCGCTTAGAAAATCGCCTGGCCCTTCATCAATGCTAAGAAGTACCAAGCCCGCGTCGGATCGTTCACCTCTTAGGTATTGCGCATACTCCTCAAGCTGTTTAGCCGTTTTGCTTGGATCGTCAGTGACGTATTCCGCGCGTCCTCGCGTTTCTCTGACCTTGTTCTCTATCACCAAGGCAAGTGCCTTGTCCGCATAAAGACAGAGGTCGAGCCTCCTCGGTCTGTTGCCTTTCAAAAAGACTCGGCGCTGCGTGCCGAAGATCAGCCGCTCCGCCGAGCGTAGGCGCTGATCCAGATCCTTTCCCTGACCATCACAAAGAACCTGAGTTAGGAAAACCTCCGTTGCCCGTCGGGTTGGTCCTTTTTTTTCGAGCAGACGATTGAGGAGATCGGCGAGAGCTTCCGTCGAGAAATCCTCGAGAGGACTGCGCTTCTCGCGCGGCACATATCTAAACAAGTTGCTATAAAGAGAATTATCGGCAAGACCCATGTGCATTACCGCCATCGGATTTGGTGCATTGACTGATGGTTTCTAGCTTTTGGTCTTAGTTCGGTGCAATCGGCGTAGGCCTGCTCTTCGAACCGAGCGATGCCTGATTCTTAATGCGAGTGACAAGAGGCGGCGTTCTTAGGGCTTTAGATAGATCGATTTAGCGCATTCGAGACTCTTTTTGATTCCACTACTAACAGCGCGGAGCGCGCATCTTATCGCCACGGGAAGTCCGAAACCTGCGTGAGGTTTCGGGTGAAGTTTTCCGAACAATTTCGTGCAGGATAGTGGAGTGGTCAGTTGGACGGGAGCGGGAGCGGGAAGTGGACGCGCTCTTTGGCGACGCTCATCAGCTCGACCTCGGCGCCGCCGCGTGCGAATGCGCCGATAATCTCCTCGACCAGCCATTCCGGTGACGACGCACTTGCGGTGAGGCCGAGCGCGCGAACGCCTTCGAGCATGTCGGGTAGCACGTCGGCGATAGAATCGACCAGGAATGCGCGCGCACCGCGCATCCGCGCGACTTCGACCAGCCGATTCGCGTTGGAGCTTTGCTTCGAGCCGACCACCAGCACCGCATCGCTCACCTGGACGAGTTCCTTGACGGCGTTCTGGCGATTCTGGGTGGCGTAGCAGATGTCGTCGGTCTTGGGCGTGATCATCGCGGGGAAGCGCTCTTTCAGCGCAGCCATGATTTCGCGCGTATCATCGACGCTGAGGGTGGTCTGCGTAACCGCCGCAATCCGATCCGGATTCTCGACGGTGATGGTGCGGGCTTCGTCCACGCTGCCGACCAGTACGACTTTGCCCGGCGCGACGCCGAGCGTGCCCTTCACTTCCTCATGGCCCGCGTGGCCTATCAGGATGACGGTGCGATCTTCGTTGTCGTAACGTTCGACTTCGTCATGGACCTTGGTGACGAGCGGGCAGGTCGCATCGATCACGCGCAGTTGGCGACCTTTGGCGCGATCCCATTCGCTGGGCGCAACGCCGTGGGCGCTGAAAATCACGCGCTGCCCCTCGGGGACCGCGTCGAGGCTGTCGACGAAGATGGCGCCTTCTTTTTCGAGCGCCTCGAGCACGAAGCGGTTGTGCACGATCTGATGTCGCACGTAGAGCGGACGGCCGTACGAGCGGAGCGCGCTGCGAACGGCCTCGACCGCGCGATCGACGCCGGCGCAGAAGCCGCGCGGCTCAGCCAGGATTATCTTTTCGACGGATGTTTCGCCTAATACCATCGCGACTATCTAAGCGGTTACTGTCCGCGCGGTCAATAATTCAGGCAAAAAAATGGGTCAGACGTGCGGCGGATGCGAGGTTTGGCATCCGATCCAGATCTCGCCGCCCTCGAAGTGTTCTTTTTTCCAGATCGGCACGATTTCCTTCAGCCGATCGATCGCGAAACGGCAGGCGTCGAAGGCCTCACCGCGATGCGCCGCCGAGACCGCGATCGCGACCGAGGTCTCGCCGATCTCGACCACGCCGACGCGATGGGCGATCGCGATGCGCACGATTTTCCAGCGCTCGCCCGCCTCGCGCGCGAGCTTGCGCATCTCGGAGAGCGCCATCGGTTCGTAGGCCTCGTACTCGAGGCGGAGCACATTGCGGCCGGCATTGTCGGAGCGAGTGGTGCCGGCGAATGTGACGATCGCGCCGGCGTTGGGGGCAGCGACTTCGCGCTCGAGCGCGGTTACATCTATAGTGTCGCGGCCGATCGTGATTTTGCCGATCCATCCGGGTTTTGCGGCAGCGTCGGCGCCGCCGCTGACCGGCGGGATGAACGCGATCTCGTCGCCCTCACGCGGCTGGTAATCGCTCTCGACATATTCCTGATTGACGGCGAAGCCGACCGAATCATGATGGCCGCCGAGTTCGGGAAATTCGCGGCCGAGATGCCCCCAGATTTGCGCGATAGTCGTGCCGGCGGGAAATTCGCGCGTCAGTTCGGAAGTGCGGGCGCGCTCGCGCAGCGTCGCGAACAGCTTCAGCGTCAGTCGATTCATTGACTCAGCAGCGAAACGATATGCCCGATTTCGGGGAGGATCAGTTTTTCCATCGCGAGGCGGCAGGCGGTCGGCGACCCCGGAATCGCGGCGACGAACTTGCCGTGGCGAACGCCCGCGATCGCGCGGCTCATCATCGCGGCGGAACCGATCTCCTGGTATGAGAGCATCCGGAAAATTTCGCCGAAGCCTTCGAGTTCCTTGTCGATCAGCGACTTGACCACTTCGGTGCATCGATCGCGCGCGGTGATGCCGGTGCCGCCGCTGATCACGATCGCGTCGAGGTTGGGCAGGTTCTTGGCGATCGACGCGGAGATTTTTTCGGGCTCGTCGGGCAGGATCTCGTAATAGTTCACCTGATGGCCGGCGGCCTCGAACAGTTGGCGAATCAACTTGCCGCTTTCGTCAGTTTCGGGATTGCGCGAATCGGAGGCCGAAATCACTCCCACCTTGAGATTGGCGCGCGCGTGACGCTTATGCTCTTGGACCGACATCACATTTAGGATTACATAATCGGCGCTATCAATATAAGCATCCCGATACTGCATCGCTTCGCGGCGCGCGGCAAATCTCGATTCGGCTGGATTCCATCGGCGGAAAAATTTCAGGCATCAGGATGACCACGGAATCGAAGCGCGGCACGGCGGCGTCGCGGGTGAAGATCGTCGCGATCGCTTCGCGGCGATCGCGATGCTGTACGGGGCGAATCGCCTCGGCGCGGGCGCGACTTTCGGCGTCGTGCGCGGATCGATCTACTGTTCGATCGCGGCGACGCTCGGCGTGGCGATATACGCGACTCGAATCGGCGCGCGCGCACTCAACCAAAAGACCTGAAGCAATCCAATCGGAGGCGTCGATGCCGACCCACGCGCTCGCTCATGCACCGCTCGATGAATACAACCGGGCGCTCGTCGAAAATTTGCATCCCGCGGGATGGGTCAATCCGGCGCCGGCTCATCGCTACAACCTGGTGGTGATCGGCGCGGGCACCGCGGGCCTGGTGACGGCGGCGGGCGGCGCAATCCTGGGCGCAAAAGTCGCGCTGGTCGAGCGCGATTACATGGGCGGCGACTGCCTGAACTTCGGATGCGTGCCGTCGAAGGCGCTGATTCGCGCGGCGCGCGCCGCGGCGGAAGTCCGCAACGCGTCGCGCTTTGGCGTCGAGGTACCCGCGGGCGTTCGCGTGAATTTTCCGGCAGTGATGGAACGGATGCGCAAGCTGCGCGCGAAGCTCAGCCCGATCGACTCGGCGAATCGATTCCGCGGACTCGGCGTGGACGTTTTCATCGGCGACGGAAAATTCGGCGCGCCCGACTGCGTCGAGGTCGAGGGCAAGCAACTGCGTTTCAAAAAGGCGGTAATCGCCACCGGGGCGCGCGCGGCCTCGCTGCCGATTCGCGGCCTTGCGGAAACGGGTTATCTCACCAATGAGACGGTTTTTTCGCTGACCGAGTTGCCGCGGCGAATCGCGGTGATTGGCGCAGGGCCGATCGGATGCGAGCTTGCGCAAACTTTTCAGCGCCTCGGCGCGGCGGTGACGCTGCTCGAAGTCGCGCCGCAGATTCTGATTCGGGAAGATCGCGACGCCGCGAATCGGGTCGAACGCGCGATGACGCGGGACGGAGTAGCTATCGTAACCGGATGCAAAATAGTCAGTGTCGAGCGGCGCGGTACTGAGAAAGTCGTCTCGACCGAACGCGATGGCGCGCGTACGGAATACTCAGTCGATGAAATCTTGATCGGAGTGGGGCGGGTTCCCGCGGTCGAAGGCCTCAATCTCGAGGCGGCGATGATTCAATACGACGCGCAGAACGGTATCAAAGTCGATGACTACCTGCGCACGACGAATCCGCTGGTGTATGCGGCCGGCGACGTCGCTTCGCCTTACAAGTTTACTCATTTGTCGGACGCGCATGCGCGAATTGTACTACGCAATGCACTATTCTTCGGGCGGCAGCGCGTTAGTGCATTGACTATTCCATGGTGTACCTACACTGATCCGGAAATCGCGCATGTGGGATTGCATGAAGCCGAGGCGAAGAGTCGCGGAATCGCGATAACTACCTATAGCCAAGAATTGGCGGAAGTCGATCGCGCGGTGCTCGACGGCGAGACCGACGGATTCGTGAAAGTGCACGTGCGCGAGGGCAGCGACACGATCGTCGGCGCGACTATCGTCGCGAGCCACGCCGGCGAGATGATCTCGGAACTGACGACTGCGATCGCGGCGGGCGTCGGGCTCGGCAAGATCGCCGACGTGATTCATCCCTACCCGACGCAGGCCGACGCGATTCGGCGCGCCGGCGCTCTTTACAATCGGACGCGGCTCACGCCGTTCGTCGCGGGCCTGATGAAGCGATGGTTCGCGCTCACCCGATGAACGTTTTCATCGGGCAGGAATTATATTTCGATGCGGCTAGCGCAGCCGGAGGTTGAACGCTTGCGGCCCCTTGTCGCCAGGACGCACTTCGAACTGGACCTCGTTGCCTTCGCGCAAATCGTCGAACTGAACTTTCGGGTAGAGTTTCGATCGATGAAAAAATACTTCCTCCGTGCCGTCATCCGGGATAATGAAACCGAAGCCCTTGTCCTTGACTATTTTCTTGATCGTGCCAAACACCGATTGGACACCTCCGTCCCAAAAGCGGTCGCTGTCTTCAGCTTACGGGGCGAGCGCCCAAAGTAAAGAGCATGGACATCCGGCGGAGTTGGATCGCATACGATCATGTTGAAAGCAGTCACGATGAAAGAAATCGAGCGCATCTTCGAAGTGATTGATCCGATGGGAATTTCGCGCGAGGCGGTCGTGATTCCGCTTCGCACCGAGCATCCGGGGCGCATATCGATCATGAAGGACGGCAAGCTCGAAATAGTCGTCGAGCGCGAAGGCGATTTCGACGAATGGGTGCGCGGACTCGGCGCGCGGATTCAGGAATTGATGAAGCCGGAGGATGACTAAGTGGTTATTCACGAAGAAATTCAGCAATTGAAATTCACTGGCGCCGTCGATGCCGACGGACACATCCTCGAGGATGCGGGGCTTTGGGAGCGCTATCTCGAAGCGAAGTACAAGGATCGCGCGATCAGAATTCGCAACGACGCCAAGGGCTTCGAGTATCTGGAAATCGCGGGGCGGCCTTCCAAAATTTTCAACGGCGGCAAGCTCGGCGGTCTCTCCGCGATGGGCACCACGCGCGACGACGAATGGGGGAATCGGCCGACCTACGGCGGCATGGCGCCCTTCGGCGCGATGGATCCAAAGGAACGGCTCGCGCGAATCGAGGCGGAAGGTCTCGCCGCCGCGTTCCTTTATCCAACCCTCAGCCTGGTTTACGAAACCGAACTCGACGATGTCGAACTCGCGCAGGCCTACACGCGCGCCTACAACCGGTACATCGTGGATTTCTGCGCCGATAGCGGCGGCAAGCTGATTCCGGTGGCGCATCTTTCTCTTGGCGATCCGGGCGCGGCGGCGCAGGAACTCGAGCGCGCGGTGAAGGCCGGATGCAAAGGCGGATGGGTCGCTCAATTCACGATGACGCGCAAACCGCACGCGCATCCCGATCACGACGTGCTGTTCGCCAAGGCCGAGGAACTCGGCGTGCCGCTCGGGATTCATCCGTCGCTCGAGCCGAACTGGGCGCTGCCCGGCCGCTACGATCGCCAGTACACGCGCGGTCAGTATTACTTCCTGAACGTGACCGCCGCCGACGCGATTCGCCACGCGTTCACCAGCTTCTTTCAGTACGGCGCCTTCGACAAATTTCCGCAGCTCAAGCTGGTGCTGCTCGAGGCGGGCGCCGGTTGGATTGCATACTGGCTCGATCGGCTCGACGCGGTGTACGGGAGTTTGATGGGCCGCACGGTGCCGCTCAAGGAGAAGCCGAGCTTTTACTTCAAGCGCAACTGCTGGATTTCGGCGGATCCCGACGAGCGCTCGCTGCCCGCGATGGTCGAGCTATGCGGCGCCGACAAGTTTTTCTGGGCGTCGGACTTTCCGCATCCCGATCACGTCGGCAATTACATCGAAGAGGTCGAGGAACTGGGGAGCAAGCTCGCACCCGACGCGCGCGCGAAAGTGCTGGGCGAGAACGTGATGAAGGTGTACGGCTGCGACCGTTGACCGCGGCGGCCAACGGAATCGTCACTCGCGCTTGGGCGTCCAGCGCAGGATCGGGCGGCGCGCGGCCTCGGCCTCGTCCACGCGCGAGACCGCGGTCGTCTGCGGCGCATTCTTCACGCTCGCGGGATCCTGCAACGCCTCGTCGTAGATACGCTCCATCACACTGACGAAGTTGTCGAGAATCTCCTTGCTCTCGGTCTCGGTCGGCTCGATCATCAGCGCGCCCGGCACCACCAGCGGAAAATAAATCGTCGGCGGATGGATGCCGAAATCGAGCAGCCGTTTCGCGATTTCGAGCGTGCTGACGTCTGCGCGCTTTTCGAGATCGTGCGAGAGCACGCATTCATGCATCGAGGGTTCCGCGGTCGCGCTCGGGAAATGTCCCTCGAGCCGCTTGCGGACGTAGTTCGCGCCGAGAATCGCGAGCCGGCTCGTCATCGCGAGTCCGTCGCCGCCGAGCGCCAGGATGTACGCATACGCGCGCACGATCATGCCGAAGTTGTTGTGGAACGATCGGAGCCGTCCGATCGAATCGGGCCGCTCGGTATCGAACTGATAGCCGCTCGCCGTCTGCTTGATTCGCGGCATCGGCAGGAACGGCTCGAGATGCTGTTTCACCGCGACGGGTCCCGCGCCGGGACCGCCGCCGCCATGCGGCGTCGAGAACGTCTTGTGCAGGTTGAGCTGCACGAGATCGGCGCCCATGTGTCCGGGCTTGGCGACGCCCAGCAGCGCATTCATGTTGGCGCCGTCGAGATAGAGCATCGCGCCGCGCTCATGCAGCGCGGCGGCGATTTCCTGGATCTGCGGCTCGAAGATTCCGAGCGTGTTCGGATTGGTGACCATCATCGCGGCGACGTCGTCGCTCAGCAGGCGCCGCACTTCGGCCGCCTCGAGATAGCCGCGCGAACTCGACTTCGCCACCACCACTTCGAATCCCGCAAGCGTGCAACTGGCCGGATTCGTCCCGTGCGCAGTGTCCGGAATGATCACCTTGTGCCGAGTCTCGCCGCGCTTCCGATGGTACGCGCGAATCAGCAGCAGGCCGGTCAGCTCACCCTGCGCGCCAGCCGCGGGATGCAACGAGACGGCATCCATGCCGGTGATCTCCGCGAGCGCCGCTTCCATCCGCGCGATCAGTTCGAGCGCGCCCTGCGCCAGATGGGCCGGCGTCGCTGGATGGAGTCCCGCAAATCCCGGCAGCGACGCCATCTCGTCGTTGAGCAGCGGGTTGTATTTCATCGTGCACGAGCCGAGCGGATAGAACTGGATCGCCTGCGCGAAGTTGAGTTGCGAGAGGCGCAGGAAATGACGCAGCACCTGCGGCTCGCTGAGTTCGGGGAATCCGTCGAGTTGCTGGCGGCAAAGTTCCGCGCCCAGGATGTCTGCGCCGCGGCGAGCGCCCAAGGCCTTCGGCGATACGTCGGCGCCGCGGCGTCCTTCCGACGACAGTTCGAAGATCAACGGCACGCCGGCGGTCGGTTCGAGGCCGGTCGCGGCCGGCGCTTTTTCGATCGGCGCGATTTTGCTGATTCTGCCCGCGCTCGCCATCACCGCACCTCCGCGATTGCCGCTGCGAGCGAGCTGAATTCGCCTGTGTGATTCATCTCGGTGACCGCGATCAGTAGCGCGTCGGAAAGCTCGGGATAGTCGATGCCCAATGCCAGCCCTGCGAGGATTTTTTTCTTTTCCGCCTGTTCGATCGCCGCCGTGGGCCCCGCGACCTTCGCCGTGAACTCATTGAAGAACGGACCCGTGAAGCGCCGCTCGATACCCGCCGCGAGCAACACGTCGGCCGCCTGATGCGCCAGTTCGACGTTGCGCTCGGCCAAATCGCGCAGCCCCTGCTTGCCCATCAGCGAGAGGTAAACCGTTACCGCCAGCGCGCACAGCGAATGGTTGGTGCAGATGTTCGAGGTCGCGCGCTCGCGCCGGATATGCTGCTCGCGCGTCGCGAGCGTCAAGGTGAATGCGCGCCGCCCGTCGCGATCGTGGGTCTGGCCGATCAACCGCCCCGGCATCTGGCGCAGATGGGTCATCCGCGCCGCGAGAAATCCCACGCCCGGTCCGCCGTATTGCAGCGGCAATCCGATACTCTGGCCCTCGCCGACGGCGATATCGACGCCGAGTTCGCCCGGCGCTCGCAGCAATCCGAGCGCGAGCGGTTCGGTGGTCACGGAAATCGCGAGCGCGCCCACGCGATGCGTCGTATCGACGATCGTTTTCAGCGGCTCGATCACGCCGAACGCGTTCGGATAGCCCGTAACGGTGCACAGCAGACGATCGTTCGCGACGCGCTCGAGTTCAGCCGCGCTGGTCATTCCCGATTTGTCGTCGAACGGCGCCTCGACGATTTCGAGGCCACCGAGCGCGCTCAGATAAGTGCGGATCGTCGCGCGATACTCGGGCCACAGCGCGCGCGAGAGGGCGACGACTGGCCGCTTCGGCATCAGGCGCCGGCACATCAGCACCGCTTCTGCCGCCGCCGACGCGCCGTCGTACATGCTTGCGTTGGCGACTTCCATCGAGGTGAGTTGCGTGATCAGCGTCTGAAATTCGAAGATCGCCTGCGTGGTGCCCTGGCTCGCCTCGGCCTGGTAGGGCGTGTAGCTCGTCGCAAATTCCGCGCGCGCGGTCACGGCGCGCACCGCGGCCGGCACGTAATGGCGATAGTAGCCGCCGCCGAGAAAACTCGTGAAGCCGCTGGCGCCCTGATTGAGCGCGGCCAGCGCGCCGAGTTCGCTCGCGACTTCGTATTCGGTGCGTCCCGGCGCGAGATCGATTCTGGCGCTCGCGCGCAGGTTCGCCGGCAGATGCGCGATCAAATCCTCAAGACTCTTCGCGCCGATCGTGTCGAGCATCGAGGCGATATCCGCCTCGGTATGTGGCATGAATCTCATCGGTAGTGGAGGTTCCCCCGTTTGAACTTCGACGATTCAATCATATGGCCGACCTTGTCGCACCTGTCGCCGCGCGCCGATAGAACGGCCTCGCGACCACCTTCGCCGGCACCTTGCGACCGCGGATTTCAACTTCGAGCGCGCTGCCCGCTTTATCCGAGATCGCGGCGTCGTCGCCGGTGAGATAGCCCATCGCGACCGGCCGCTCGAGCGAAGGCGCGAAAGTCCCGCTGGTAACGATTCCGGCGCGCCGGCCGTCGCGAAGTATCGGATAACCCTGGCGCGCGACGTTCTTCCCGTCGTCGGTCATAAGTCCCGCGAGTCTTTTCTTGAGCCCGAGTTGCCGCTGCGCGCTCAGCGCCGGCTCGCCGATAAACGGACGCCCAAGCTTCACGAAGATGCCGAGGCCCGCTTCGAGCGGCGAGGTCTCGCGATCGAGTTCGTGGCCATAGAGCGGGAGCCCGGCCTCGAGCCGCAGCGTATCGCGCGCGCCGAGCCCGATAGGCTTGATTCCGTCGGGCGCGCCCGCTTCGAAGATCGCCTCGAAGAGATGCTCGGCGCGCGAATTTTCGACGAACAGCTCGACGCCATCTTCGCCGGTATAGCCGGTGCGCGCGACGATACAAGCGACGCCCGCGACTTTGCCGATAGCAACGCCGAACCGCGCGATCTCCGCTACCGGGAATTCCGCGACTTTTGCGACGATCTCAATCGCGCGCGGCCCCTGCACGGCGACCAGAGCGCTCGCGTCGCTGACATCCTCGAAATCCGCCAAGCCGGCATTCAACTCGACGATCCATTCGCGGTCCACGTCGATATTCGACGCGTTGACGCACAGCATATAGCGCTGGGGACCGAGCCGGTACACGATCAGGTCGTCGATCGTGCCGCCGTCCTCCGTGCACATGACAGTGTACTGCGCCTGACCCTCCTTCAGCTTCGAGGCGGAGTTGGTGAACGTCCCCTCGAGCAGGGCGAGCGCGTTCGGGCCGCGGACTTCAAACTCGCCCATGTGGCTAAGATCGAAAATTCCGGCCGCGTTGCGGACCGCGCGATGCTCCTCGATTATCCCGCTGTAGCTCACGGGCATCTCGAAACCGCCAAACTCGGTCATCTTCGCGCGGAGCTTTCGATGAATGTCGAATAAGATAGTGCGCTTAGGCTCATTCATCAGCGCCGAAATGCTAACAGACAACGCGCCGCGAGACGAGCCAACATCGAATCGGATGCCCACATTTCAGGGCGCCCTATCCACAACGCTTGTCCGAACTCGAGCCGTGCTATATTTGAGGACGGTAACTATGCCTGCGATTATCATGGACGGGCGCGCCGTCAGGGCGATGCTGCTCCCCGAATTGCGCCGCAATGTCGAGGAAATCAAGGAAAAGTACGGCCGCGTGCCGTGCCTGGCGGCGATTCTCGTCGGCGACGACCCGGCCTCGCGCCAATACGTGAAAAATAAGCAGCGCACGACCGAGGAACTCGGATGCGAGAGCCGGACGATCCGCCTGTCCGCCGCCGAGGGCACCACGCCGACCCTGTTGAAAGTTATCGCAGGACTCAACGCCGACCCGTCGGTCAATGCGATCCTGCTCCAGTTGCCGGTGCCCGACGGCGTCGATCAATTCGCGCTATTCGACGCGATCGACCCCCTGAAAGACCTCGACGCGGTGGGCTCGTCGAGCGTCGGCGGCTTTTACCGCGGTCGATGGGGCCGCTTTATTCCATGCACGCCGCGCGGAGTCCTGACCCTGCTCGATTACTACAAAGTGCCGGTCGGGGGCGCGCGCGCCGTCGTGATTGGCCGCAGTGATATCGCGGGCAAGCCGATGGCGGTGATCCTCGGCGGGCGGATGTGCAATGCGACCGTGACGTGGTGTCATCGCAAGACCCGCGATCTGCCGGCGGTTTGCCGCGAGGCGGACATCCTGATTCCGTGCGTCGGCGCGGAAATCCCCGGCGGCGGTCCGTATTTTATCACCGCGGACATGGTGAAGCCGGGCGCGTGCGTGATCGACGTCGGGTTCAGGCGTATCGGCCCCGGTAAATTTGCGGGCGACGTCGATTTCGAGGCGGTCAAGGAAGTCGCCGGCTGGATCACGCTGAATCCCGGCGGTACTGGGCCGATGACGGTAGTCGCGCTGATGCAAAATCTCCTCGACGCCACTCGCTACCAGCTCGGCCTCGACCGCCTAAAGTACTCGATCTGACCCGACAGCGCCCGCTACTTTGTCCCGCCGGACGACGCTTGTGACTTTGAATGACCCGTGCGATGGCAGCCTGGACATTCTATCAGCTATGGTCTACTGCGCGATTCAGTGCAGGTTTCGTCGGCTTTACCAAGCTGCGCGGCCTTCGGCTCAGAACGACTTCGGTGGTGAAATCGATGATCGACCAAATCTTCACAAACTCTGAGCAGAGGCCGCTTGCGGCCGTTTCACTGTGGCACAGGCTTTAGCCTGTGGAGTTTCTGACGAACAGCCACAGGTAATCATCGGGCCCTCGGCCGCGTGCGCCGCCGAGCAGTCGAAGGATCCTGGAGCGACTACAGCGAAGCAAAAGATCCGGGATTCTTCGGCTGCGCAGCCATCGCCTCAGAATGACAAAAATCGCCGTTACTAAAAATTCACAGACTCTCAGGATGACGGGGGGCAGACTCCTCAGAATGACGGAAGGGCGAGATCACTCACTTGCTATAAGTTCATCGACCTTCAGTAAGTTCATCGACCTTCAGAATGAGCGACGGGCGCGGGTCGATGGAGATACGAAAAGGCCTGCGAGCACATCTCGCAGGCCTTCCGTTACGTCTTTGGATCAGGAGGGGCGCTGCACCCTCACCCTCTCCCGCAAACAAGCGGGCGAGGGAATCAAGCAAGGAGCGGGCGCGGGAGTCGAGCAACGGGAGAGCGACGCATCCTCAATTCACCGTCCAGGTGTCGCCCTTGCCGAGCAGCGTCCTCAAATCGCCGGCGCCCTGCTTGGCCTTCGCGTCCACGAGCTGCTTGTTCACCGCGCCGTCGTAGGTCGGGCGCGCGACTGCAAAGAAAACTCCGACCGGCGTCGGCAGCGGCGCCTCGAAGTTCCCGAGCATGAATGCGAGCGACAGATTGGTCTCGTCGTGCACGACCAGGTCACTCTCGCTGACGCCGTTGCCGAGATGCACCGCCTCGGGACGCATCCCGTTCATCCTGATTCCCATGTCGCGATTCTTGCCGAAGATGAGCGGCTTGCCGTGCTCGAGCACCAACTGATGCTCAGCCTTGATCGCCTTGTCGCTCACGTCGTTGAACGCGCCGTCATTGAAGATGTTGCAGTTCTGCAGGATCTCGAGAAACGACGCGCCGCGATGCGCATGCGCCCGCTTCAGCATCTCACCGAGATGCTTCTGCTCGACGTCGATGGTGCGCGCGACAAAAGTCGCGTGCGTGCCGAGCGCCACGGTGATCGGATTGAACGGAAAATCCACCGAGCCGGCCGGCGTCGATTTCGTCACCTTGCCGACTTCGGAGGTCGGCGAGTACTGGCCCTTGGTGAGCCCGTAGATGCGATTGTTGAAGAGCAGGATTTTCAGATCGACGTTGCGCCGCAGTACGTGAATGAGATGATTGCCGCCGATCGAGAGCCCGTCGCCGTCGCCGGTTACGACCCACACGTCGAGGTCCGGCCGCGAAATCTTGAGCCCGGTGGCGAAGGCCGGCGCGCGTCCGTGAATCGTATGGAAGCCGTAGGTATTCATGTAATACGGAAAGCGGCTCGAGCATCCGATGCCCGAAATGAAGACGGTATTTTCCGGCGGGATGCCGAATTCCGGCATCGTCTTTTGCACCGCGGCCAGGATTGCGTAATCGCCGCATCCGGGGCACCAGCGCACTTCCTGGTCGGTGACGAAATCCTTGCGAGTCAAAGCGGTAGCCATTCGATCAGCCCTCCAGGGCGCGGTTGATGCGTGTCACGAGTTCGCTGACTTTGAACGGGCGCCCCTGGATTTTGTTGAATCCGAAAGCGTCGATCAGGTAGTCGGCGCGAACCAGCTTGAGCAGTTGTCCCATGTTCATTTCCGCGATCATTACCTGCTTGAAACGCTTCAGCGTCTCGCCCAGGTCGCGCGGCATCGGATTCAGATAGCGGAGATGCACCTGCGAGACTTTCTTGCCTTTCGCACGCACCTGCTTGACGGCTTCGCGAATCGGGCCGTAGGTCGAGCCCCATCCGAGCACGACCAAATCGCCGCCCTCGGGATCGCCAAGGACTTCGGTCTTGGGAATTTCGCGCGCGATTCCGGCGATCTTGCGCGCGCGCATCCGGACCATTAATTCGTTGTTGGCCGGCGAGTAGCTGATATTGCCGGTCAGATGCTCGCCCGCGATTCCGCCGACACGATGCTCGAGGCCCTTGGTTCCCGGAATCGCCCACGGCCGCGCGAGCGTCTCTTCCTCGCGAAGATAGGGCATGAAGCCTTCCGGGTTGGTGCGGAACTCGACCGGTATCGGCGTCAGCTTGTCAGGATCGGGCAGCAGCCACGGTTCGGAGCTGTTGGCGAGCTGTCCGTCGGTCAGCAGAATCACCGGCGTCATGTACTTGATGGCGATTCGCACCGCCTCGTAGGCGCAGTCGAAGCAATCGGCGGGCGTGGCCGCCGCGATAATCGGAATCGGCGATTCGCCGTGGCGTCCGTACATCGATTGCAGCAGGTCGGCCTGCTCGGGCTTGGTCGGCATCCCGGTCGAGGGCCCGGCGCGCTGGATATCGGTGATCACCAGCGGCAACTCGACCTTCACCGCGAGCCCGACCGCCTCGGCCTTGAGGTTCATGCCGGGGCCGGAGGTCGTCGTGATGCCGATTGCTCCGCCGAAGGCCGCGCCGATCGCGGAACAGACGCCAGCGATTTCATCTTCGGCCTGGAACGTATAGATCGGGAAATTCTTGAAGCCGGCGAGATCGTGCAGAATGTCGCTCGCTGGCGTGATCGGATACGATCCCAGAAATAGCGGACGTCCTGATTTCACTGCCGCGGCGACGAATCCGAGCGCCGTCGCGCTGTTGCCGGTGATATTGCGATACAGCCCCGGAGCGATTCGCGCCGCCGGAACTTCGTACGAACTGGCGAACATCTCGGTCGTTTCGCCGTAGTTGAAGCCGGCCTTGAGCACTCGAATATTCGCTTCGAGGATGTCGGGCGTCTTCTGGAAGCGCGATTCCAGATACTTGATCGTGCTCTCGATCGGGCGCTGATAGAGCCACGAGAGCATCCCGAGCACGAACATGTTGCGGCATCGAAACACCGTACGATTGTTGAGCCCGAGCCCATGCACCGCGAGTGTCGTCAGCTTGGTCACGTCGACCTGGACGAGCTGGAATTTGTCGAGCGAGTGATCGTTCAGAGGGTTGGTCTTGTAGCCGACCTTCTTGAGATTTGCGTCGTTGAACGCCTCGCGATCGACGATGATGACGGCGTTCGGCGGCACATCTTCGAGATTGGCCTGCAGCGCGGCGGGATTCATCGCGACCAGCACGTTGGGTTCGTCGCCGGCGGTGAAGATCTCGCTGCTCGAAAAATTGAGCTGGAAGCCGCTGACGCCAGCCAGCGTGCCGGCTGGGGCGCGAATCTCGGCGGGAAAGTCGGGCAACGTTGCGATATCGTTGCCGGCCAGAGCGGATTCGGCGGTAAACTGCATTCCGGTCAACTGCATGCCATCGCCCGAGTCGCCGGCGAAGCGGATAACAACTTGTTCGCGCTTTAGATGTGGTTTCGACGCGGGGACGTCCCCGGCGGAACCGCGCGACTCGGCAGCTTGTCCAGCCGCCTCAGGTGGTACAGCCATCTCAGTCGATTCTCCTTATGTGGTTAGAGCCTGATTGGTAATTACTCCGATCTGGCGAAGCCCTGCAAATACTCCAAGACGCGGATTTGAAGTATAGCTAATGAGTTCGGGGCATTAAAGTGACCGCAAATTGACCGTCGGCTCATCGGATTTCGAAGCCGGTGAAAGCGCGGCTCGCCACCGACCATTGCTCGCTCACTTCATCCACGCGGGCGTACGACGGTCCCAGATGCGCCCACGCTACCAATGCCTGCAAATCTCTGCGTCGGCCTTCCGCCACAATTTCCACGTCGCCGTTGGACAGATTGCGCACCCATCCGGCAAGTGCACGATTTTTGGCCTCGTCGCGTGCGGCGAAGCGAAATCCAACACCCTGAACGCGTCCGCGGATTATTAGACGAATTCGCGCAAACTCAGTTTCCGCCGCGAAAGCCGACATCGTGTCGATTATAAATTCTAGCGGATGCCTGGCTTGATGTCGCGCTCTTCCCACGCCCGCTTGCCTTCATCGATCCATGCCCGCGGCGGCAGCGCCGTTTCGCGCTTCACCGGCGTAAGCTGCCATTCGTTCGCATACGCGCGACGCACGCGCGGACTGCGATTCGGCCCGCTTCGATGCAGCACCCGGCAATGATGAAAGACCGCGCCGCCCGGCGCGACCGGCACCGGCGCCGCGCTCGACTGATCGACGTCGTCGATCACCAGCGCGTGCACCTTGGGATCGTCGCCAAGATGACGATGCAAGCGCACATCGCCGCGATGCGATCCCGGAATGAAACTCATGCATCCACTCTCGACCGTCGCCGGATCGAGCGGCATCCAGCATCCGAGCGCGACGTACTCGAACGCGGGATCCCAGTAGGCCTCATCCTGATGCCACGGCAGCGAATCGCCGACGCGCGGCGGCTTGCGAATCATGTGGCCCCATCCACGCAGGCTTTTCGCATCGACGCCGAGCAGCTTCGCCGCGAGCATCCGGCCTTTGCGCCAGAACGTGGTGCGGCGGAGTTCCGCGTAGCGCGTTTCAGGCGTGATAATCTGCGGCTGCAGTTCGCCGCCTTCGCTGTCGTAGGGACGGATCAAATCGAAATATCCGCCGGGTACCGGCTGAATGCGTTCCTCGAACAGCCGGTCGTAAACTTCGCCGAGCCACTCGAGCTCCTCGTCCGAGGTGATGCGCTCGATCGACGTGAAGCCGCGCTGCGTGAAATCGGCGAGATTTTTCGCTGAGAGTTCCGCGTCGAATTCGATTGTGGGGCGGCGCGTCATCAATTCGTCGAGGCTGACAGGCATGCGACTGACTCCTAGCGCGAGGGCGGCACGATGCGCTCGCCGGTGCGCTGATTCACGTGCACCTTCCACGGATAGTGATCGCCCTCGCCGAGCGATCCGATCGTGCGCATGTGCGTCGTCACCGCGCGCCGCCACGAGTCGCTCAAGTTCGCGGGCGTCATGTGCGGCGTTTTGCCATGATGAAACGTCACGCTGCCCGCGCGAATCGGACACGAAACCATGCGCGAGAGGTCGGGCTCGCAGAACAAAAGATCGCTTTGGATATGCTCGGGCTGGCGATGCACCAGCACTCCGTCGCGATGCCCGCGATCGATGAAGTGCATGCATCCGTTGCGCTCATCGACATCGTGCAGCGGCATCCAGCACGTGATCCCGCGATCTATAAGGTTGCGCCCCCAGTAACCCTCGTCCTGATGCCAGTACGTCGGCGCTCCGTCGCGTGGCGGCTTCGCGAGGAACTGGTCGTACCAGAATTCCATGCCGGTCTTCATCAGCGCGGAGCCGAATTCGATCATCCAGCGCCGAAAACGCGTCTCGGCGATCGCGGGCCACACGTAAGTCGGACTGCCCTGCACGATCTTGAACGCGCGCTCTTCGCGGCTCGCACCCTTCTCCCACGCCCAGTCGTAGGCGAGCTTGTGCTTTTTCTGCAGGATCACTTCGAGGTTGGCGCCGACGAGCGAGAGATCTTCGCGGTCGATCGCATCCTCGACCACGAGCCAGCCGTGCTCGTCGAAAAACGCGGCGTCCTCCGGTTTGGGTTCTCTATAAGGCATCTATCCAGTACCGAGGGTTGCTAGTATGAGTGTTGGTAATCCACCGGACAGGTCAATTCAATGGGCGAATCGCTGCGGCTCGACGCACGGGAAAAGCGGGAACTCGACGAAATCGGTTTCGTGCTGCGCCGCAGCGTGTTCGACGCCGCCGAGGTTGTGGCGATCCGTGCCGATTGCGAGGCGTTGGTCGCGCGGCTCGAAGCCGAGCAGCGCCATGCGAAGCTGACTGCGGGCAGCTACACTTTCGAGATTCAGCGCAAGCTCGGCACCATCGTCAAGTGGGAGCCCGATGCGCTTGAGCTCGTGCAGGGCGTCGAGCCATTCGCGCACCTGAGCTCGGCGCTCCGCGATTGGGCGCTCGATCCGCGCCTCGTCGAGCCGTCGAAGGACGTGGTGGGCGACGAGCAAATCGCGATGTTCACCGAGAAGCTGAATCTGAAGCGCGCGCACAAGGGCGGTCCAATCGTGCTTCATCAGGACTTCCCGTACTGGTCCGATGTCGCCAAGGTCGCGTCGCGCGTCGCCACCGCGATGATTTTCCTCGATGACGCGAATCGGGAAAACGGATGCCTCGAAGCGGTGCCGGGCAGTCATCGCGAAGGCTTGCAAAAGCGTCGTTCGGTCGAGGGCTTCGGCAGTCTCGAGCTCGATCCCGAAGCGTACGATACGTCGCGATTGGTCGCGCTCGAGGTTCCCGCCGGCAGCGTTGTTTTCTTCGGCCCGTTTTTGGTGCATCGATCGGCGCCGAATCGCACCGACAAGGATCGCCGCGCGCTGCTCTATAGCTATCAGCCTGCCGGCCACCCTCATCTCGGCGAATTGATCAAACTCTTGCCACCGACCGAGCGGCTCTGAATTTTTGCCCTGAGCGTTGGCATGGTCCCTTCTGTCATCCCGAGCGGAGGTTGCCGGAATCCAGGGATCTCGATCCTCAATACCTCGCCCGTTACTTTACGGGAGAGGAGGCCCGCCGCTCTTGTGGCGGGTAGGTGAGGGTTCTGAATCGCTTGTTGGTGCACGAATGCCGAGACGTTGTGTCCGACCTTCCATAGCCGAAAAAAATTCCAAAGGCTCAATTCAACACTTAGTAGTAAAGTGCGGCGGCGAGCGATCCGGAACCCTCACCTACCTCATCGCTTGACAGCGATTCGGCCTCCTCTCCCGTAAAGTAACGGGCGAGGTATTAGAACGCAGCCTTAGCTCAGGATGACGCAGCGGCGGCCGCCTCCGCTCACGAGGACAGCGAGATTACTCCGCGAGCAGCGCGTTCAATCCCTTCTCGTCGAGCACGCGCACGCCGAGATCGTTGGCCTTCTTCAACTTGGAACCGGGCTCGACGCCGGCGACGACAAAATCGGTCTTGCGGCTCACCGACGACGTGACGCGGCCGCCTGCCGCCATGATTTTCCGCTCGGCGTCCTCGCGCGTCATCGATTCGAGCGTGCCCGTCAGCACAAACGTCTTGTCGCGCAGCGCGCCGCGTCCGGCGACTTCCGCGACCGGTTCGATATCGAGCACTTTCTCGAGCCGCCGGACCGCCTTCATGTTGCGCGGTTCGGCGAAGTACTCGACGATACTGCGCGCGACTTCGCCGCCGATATCGCGCACCGAAAGCAGGTCGTCCTCGCCGGCGTGGGCGAGCGCGTCGAGAGTGCGGAACTTGAGCGCAAGCTGACGCGCGGTATGCTCGCCGACGTGGCGGATTCCGAGCCCGTTGATCACGCGGTCGAGCGAAGTTTTGCGCGCGCCCTGGATCGCGTCGAGAATATTCTGCGCGCTCTTGTCGGCCATCCGCTCGAGATCGACGAGCTGCGTCTTGGTCAGCGAAAAGACATCGTCAAGTTCCTTGACCAGGCCCGCCTCGACGAGTTGCGACACCAGCTTGTCGCCGAGCCCTTCGATGTCGAGCCCGGTCTTCGACGCGAAGTGGCGAATCGATTCACGCATCCGCGCCGGACAATTCGCGTTGACGCAGAAGTAACCGACCTCGCCCTCTTCATGTACGATCGACGCGCCGCAGACCGGACAATGCGACGGCATCTCGAACGGCTTCGAGTCCGGTTCCTCTTCGGTGACCTTCACCACGTAGGGAATCACGTCACCGGCGCGCTCGATCAGCACGGTGTTCGCCACTCGGATCTTCTTGTCGCTGATCTCGTTGAAATTGTGCAGCGACGCGTTCGAGATCATGACGCCCGCCAATTGCACCGGGCGCAGTTTCGCGACCGGCGTCAGAAAGCCAGTCCTGCCGACCTGCACTTCGATCCGTTCGACGACGGTCTCGGCCTGCTGCGCCTTGAACTTGTATGCGATCGCCCACCTGGGCGAGCGCGACACTTCGCCAAGTTGCTCCTGCAACGCAAACGAATTGATCTTGGCGACGACGCCGTCGGCATCGTAATCCAGGCTGTGCCGTTTTTCGGTGATCTCGTTCCAGTATTCGAGCACCGCTTCCACTCCGGTGCATATGCGCGAGAGCGGATTGACGCGCAGCCCGAGCGACTTGATGCCCTGCAGAAAATCCCACTGCGATTTGAACGCGATACCCTCGACGACGCCAGGCGAATAGAGGAATACGTCGAGCGGGCGCGACGCGGTGATCTTTGGGTTCAACTGCCGCAGCGAGCCCGCGGCGGCGTTGCGCGGATTGGCGAAGACCGGCTCGCCGGCTTCCTCGCGCGCGCGATTCAGCTTCTCGAACGCCTTGAGCGTCAGAATCGCTTCGCCACGAACTTCAAGCAGGCGTGGTATTTTTCCGTGAGCGGGATTCACAAGTTTGAGCGGCACACTTTTAATCGTGCGAATGTTCGGCGTGACGTCCTCGCCGTTGATACCGTCCCCGCGCGTCGAGCCGACCGTCAGCCGCCCATCTTCATAAACCAGCTCGATACCGAGGCCGTCGAGCTTGACCTCCGCGACGTATTCGATATCGGCTTCGTATTTCAGCAGCCGCTTGATGCGCTTGTCGAACTCGCGCATCTCGTCGGCATTCATCGCGCTGCCGAGCGACATCATCATCTTGCGATGCACCACCACGCCGAACCGGTCGCTGGGCGCGGCGCCGACGCGTTGGGTCGGAGAATCGGGCGTCGCCAACTCGATATGCTCGCGTTCGAGCGCCTCGAGCTTGCGCATCAACTGGTCGTACTCGGCGTCGGAAACTTCGGGATCGTCGAGCACGTAGTAGCGGTAGTTGTGATGATTGATCGCGTCGCGGAGCTTTTCGGCTTCGGCGGCGAGTTTGGCGGAATCCTTCCGGTTCACGGATCGTGTTTTACCCAAGGGCGACCGCGCGAGCCAGCAATGCTATCGCTCGACTGCCGCGCCGCTGACTTCGACGCGCCCTCCTCGAATGTGTCCTAGTCGAGCGCTACCGCGCTTGAGCCGTCGGCATTCCACTGCGCCGGATCGTGGCCGAAGATCAGCGTCGCGCCCGCTCGTTCCATCACGCGGAAGCGCTCGATCACCGCGCGCATCGCGTCGTAGCTATCGGCGAACGGCGGCAGAACCATCTCGTCGAGCACCTTGCGCATGTAACAGGAATCCGCCGTCAGCACGACTTCGCCGCGATCGGTCCGCACCCGCAGAGACTGATGGCCCGCGGTGTGCCCGTAGGTCGGGATCAGCACCACGCTGCCGTCGCCGAACAGGTCGTGCTCGCCGTCGATCAATTGCAATTGATGCCCCAGATCGAAGTCCGCGCGATTGTAGCCGTTGCGCCGCGCGATTTCGGGATTGTCGGCAGCCTCCCATTCGCGCCGCTGCACGACGAGCTTCGCGTTGGGCAGATCCGCGTTGCCGCCGACGTGATCGAAATGCAGGTGCGAGTTGATCAGGTAGTCGATTCGATCGGGCGCGACGTCGATCGCACGCAGGCGTGCGCCTAGTTCCTCGCCCGCCCGGTAATGAATCTTGAATACATCGCCGAGCGATCCGATTCGCGCTGGCCCGTTCTGCAGATCGCGATGAAGCCCGGTGTCGAAAATCGCGCGGCCCTTTGGATGGTCGATCAGGAAACTGGGGATCGGAATCCTGACCCGCCCCGGCTCCTTCGCGAGCAGAAACTTCGTATCGACTTCCAGCGATCCACAAAGCATCGGATGAATATGCACTGCCATATTTCTCGGCTCCTCGATTCCCGCGTCCTGCGACCTTACAACTGTTAGGCAACTCCGCTCATGCGGCCGCGCGATGCCGAAATTGCGGCAGCACCTCGCTGATCAGCATCTGCTGGGAGGTGGCCCACGCCTCGTGCTCCTCGGAAAAATCGAAGGTCAGCACCAGCAGCGTGCCGAAGCCGCCCGCGTCGCCGGTCATGTCGGCGAGCTTCTGGCTGACGGTGCGCGGCGATCCGACCAGCCAGTTGTGCTCGACCAGGTACTCGGGCGTGACGTCGGAATCCGCGACATTCTGATCGTGCTTGAAGAGCGGCATCAGACCGAAGCCGCCGAACAGCGGCAGCAGATATTCGCGATACGCGCGCGCGAGCATCCCGTTCAGCGCGAGCCGCTTTGCTTCCGCGTCGGTCTCCGCGACGTACACCTCGCGCACGATTCGCCAGTCGTTGCGGTCCGGCGTGCGGCCGGTTTTTTCCGCGCCGCGCTCGACCGACGCCCAATGCTCCGCGAGGTACGACTTCGAGATGTTGAGGCTCATCGGCATGAAGCCGCGCTCGCCCGCAATTTCCAGCGTGTCGGATTTGGGCGTCAGGCCGGCGATTCCGATCGGCGGATGCGGTTTCTGATACGGCTTGATGTGGAACTTGAGCGTCTCGTGCATCGTGTCGATGCGATTCACGGTCCAGTATTCGCCGCGATACTCGAACGGCCGGTCGCTTTCCCAGAGCTTCAGAATGATGTCGAGCGCCTCGCGCGTCATCTTGCGATTTTCGCCCGCTTGGCCATCGACGTTGAAGAGCCGCCAGTCGCTCGGCAGTCCGCTCGAACCGACGCCGAACATGAACCGTCCCTTCGCGACGTGATCCAGGTAAGCGACGCGGCAAGCGAGTTCCGCCGGATGATGATACGGCAACAGATGGGCTCCTGGAGCCAGTTTCATGCGCTGCGTGCGGAGCAGCGCCTGCGCGATTAGCAGATCGGGTGCGGGATTGGGCTCCCACGGCGAGCAGAAATGCTCGCCGATCCACGCCTCCGCAAAGCCCGCGCGATCGCACAGTTCGAGATGCTTCAAGTCCCATTCGAAGCCGTCGCTAAGCGATCTTTCCGGCGGATGCGACGGCATCATGAAAATTCCAATGTCCATTTTTCTCCTTGATCGATTCAGCCCATTTCGCTCGTCGCCTTCGCCATTTCTGACTTCGGCGAATCGTGTCAGGCGAGCGGCGCGAGCGTATCGATCTCCTTCAGCTCCTCCGGCGTCATTTTCCAGTTGAGCGCCGCGGCGTTCGCAGTCACCTGCTCGGGACTCGTCGCGCCGCAGATCACGCTCGAGACTTCGGCGTGCGCGGCGAGCCAGCTTACCGCGAGGTCGAGCATCCCGTGCTCGCGGGCGTGCGCGAATTTTTCGAGCCGCTCGAGCGTCGCGAAATTGGCGTCGTTCAACGTCTGATCGGCGAGCCGTTTCATCGCGCCGAAGCGGGTATCCTTCGGAATTTCAGCGCCGCGATGATACTTGCCGGTCAGAAATCCGCTCGCCAGCGGAAAGTACGGCAGGATGCCGACGCCGAAGTGGCGGCAGGCCGGAATCAACTCGCGCTCGATCGCGCGATCGAGCAGGTTGTACTGGTTCTGCGCCGAGATGTACGGCGCGAGCCGGTTCTCCCGCGCGATCGCGGCCGCGTCAGCGAGTTGCCACGATGCGTAGTTGCTGTGTCCGATGTAACGCACCTTGCCCGCGCGCACCAGCGAATCCAGCGCCTCGAGCGTTTCATTCTCCGGCGTCGAGGGATCCGGCATGTGCACCTGGTAGAGATCGATATAGTCAGTGCCGAGCCGGCGAAGGCTGTCCTCGCAGCACGCGATCGCATAGCGCCGCGACGTGCCGCGCAGGTATGGCCCGTCGCCCATCGCCATCCCGAACTTGGTTCCGATGATCACCTCGCGTCGCCGCGCGCCGAGCGCCTTGCCGAGCCACTCCTCAGAGCGGCCGTGGCCGCCGTAAATATCGGCGGTGTCGAAAAATGTGATTCCCTCGTCCAGTGCGCGATGCACCACCGCGAGGCTTTGCTCCTCGTCGATCCGCATGCCGAAATTGTTGCATCCAAGGCCCGCCAGCGAGACCTTCAAACCTGACTTACCGAGATTGCGATATTCCATGATTCACTCGTCGAATCGTTTCGCGCGCGATCTGATTTACGGTTGCCGTTTCAGCGCGTCGAGAATTTTCATGCCCGCCGGTGGATCGATATCGACGCGCATCGTTTCCGTGAGCCGCGCCGCCATCATGTAGTTACCGATCGTGAGAATCACTTCGACCATCTCACGCGGTGAGAGAAATCTCGCCGCGGTCCGCACTGTTTCCTCGCGGGCGCGCACGTTATTGACGACTTCCTCGGCGAGCTTCATCGTCGCGCGATCGCGATCGGTGAAGCATCCGGCGTCGTAGCGATTCGCCGCGATCGCGTCGATCTGATCCTGCTTCACGCCGACCGCGAGCCCGATCGGAACATGCTGAATCCATTCGTATTCGCCGCCCTCGATATGCACTACCTGCAGAATCACGATCTCACGGAGCGCCGCATCGAGTTGCTGCTTGCTCAAGAGCGCGGTGCCGAACTGCAGGAACGGACCGAAGCAGGTTTCGGCGTTCGCGAGCATCTTGAAAATGTTCAGCTTCACCGGCAGGCGCTCGAAGCGCTCCTTGGCGTCGGCGGAAAGCTGGTCGATATTCGCGTACGGTATCAGCGGCATAAAAACCTCCTAGTTGTATTTCCCTCGACTACGCTGCGCTCCGCCTCGGGGCTCGCGGCGCTCGCGCGTCGCGAAAGCTCCGCCTAATGTCAGATCAAACCTTGAGCCGATAGACTCGCGCGGCGGTCCGATGAAACAAATCGGCCTTCTCGCCGGCGCTGAAGGGCGCGGCAATTTTCTTGAACGCGTTCCACAGCACGCCGTACGAGCACGAAATCCGATCGACCGGAAAGTTGCTCTCGAACATGCATCGCGCAGGACCGAACTGCTCGATCGTGTGCAAATAATAGTCGCGCGTCGCCGCCACCAATTCATCCGAAGTCGGCGGCGCGGGCTGTCGATGCCATCCGAAGCCATTGACCGGCATGTTGATCCCGCCGAGCTTGACGACGACGTTGGGGCATCGCGCGAGGTCCGCGATATGCTTCTTCCACTGCGCGAAAATTTCCGCGCGTTTGCCTTCGTAGGGACCGATCGCGAGCGGCCCGCCGAAATGATCGAGAATGATCGTCGTGTCGGGAAACGCTTTCGCAAGATCAGTGAGTTGCGGAATCTGCGGATGATACTGCCATGCGTCGAAACTGAGATTCAGCTTTTTCAGGCGCGCGAAGCCTTCGCGAAATTTCTTCGATTGATACAAATCCGCGGGCGGGTTGGTGTGCGAATTCTGCACCTGCGGACTCGCGTCCCAGCCCGCCGCGTGACGGATACCGCGAAAGCGCGCCGGCGCCGCCGCAATATGCGCCTCGAGCACCGGCGTCACCGCGTCGCCCAGCGCGAGATCGGCGAAGCTCACGATTCCCGCCGCCACGCGCGTCTCGCCGAATCGCCCGCTCGCGCTTTGCGCCGCGATGCCGTTGACGAACTCCGTCTCTCCCACGGGTTTCATCGCCTCGGGCCCGTCCGCGCGATACATCGAAAAGCATTCGACGAACACCGTCGCGAGCACGCGATGCCCCGAGTTGGTGTCGCGCAGGATCTCATCCAGCAGGTAGCGGCTGTCCGGATGGTCCCACAGGTGATGATGCGGATCGATAATCGGCAGCGCGGGTTCGAGCGGCTGCTCAACGACCTGCGCGAGGCGCGCGTCCCGTGCTTCCGCCACTCGTTCTCGTTCGTTGCTTGCCATGCGAGCCATCCTTTATGCAGAGTCGATTCGCAGCGAATCCAGCACCCAAGCCTGCTCAGTTCCAATCGCATAATCAAATGACGCGCGCCATAGCTGCGACCCCATCGAGGCGACGAATCTTTTGGCACAGCGTGTTCGGTAATGTACGGTGATGCGCGATCGAAGCCGTGAGGGGCGGTGGATGCGCGCCAATCTCATTCACCGCACGGGGAGAATTTGAATGCGTGAGAAATTCGAATGCGGCTGATCGTTGCGCTTGCACTGTTCGCCGCGATGTTTCCCGGCGTCGCCCTGGCCGAAGCCGATGTGCATCAACTGGTCGGCAGCCAACTCAGCATCTTATGGGCGATTCCGTTCGCCGGGATGCTGCTCTCGATCGCGCTGTTCCCGCTGATCGCGCCGCATTTCTGGGAACACAACTTCGGCAAGATTGCGATGCTGTGGGCGGCGGCATTCGTGCTGCCGTGCGCGATCGTGTTTGGGCCGTACGCGGCCGCCGCCGAGACGGCGCATACAATCGCGGTCGAGTACCTGCCTTTTCTAATTTTGTTGTTCGCATTGTTCGTAATCGCCGGTGGAATTCGTCTGGTCGGCGACCTGGCCGGGACGCCGCGCACCAATACCGCGATTCTCGCATTCGGCACCATGATCGCCAGCCTGGTAGGCACCACCGGCGCATCGATGTTGCTGATTCGGCCGATGATCCAGGCCAATCGCAATCGACGGCGCAACATTCACGTTTTCATTTTTTTTATTTTTCTGGTCTCGAACATCGGAGGATCGCTGACTCCGCTCGGCGATCCGCCGCTCTTCCTCGGCTTTCTGAAGGGCGTGGATTTTCTGTGGACCGTCAAGCGGATGTTCGCGCCGATGGTGGTCGCGAGCGGTCTGCTGCTCGCGCTCTTCTATGCGATCGATACTTATTTCTGGCGCCAGGAGTCGCATCGGGGCCAGCGCCATACCGGCGACCAGCTCCGAATCGACGGGCTGCATAACGTCTCTTATCTCGCCAGCGTGGTGGGGGCGGTGCTTTTGAGCGGTCTGTGGCACCCGGGGATCGCTTTGCCGATCGGATTCGGCATCGAGCTCGCGCTCGAGGACCTGACGCGCGATATCGTGCTGCTAGTCCTCAGCTACCTGTCGTGGAAAACGACGCCGCGCACGATCCGCATCGAGAATGCGTTCACGTGGATCCCGATCCAGGAGGTCGCGATTCTCTTCGCCGGCATCTTTCTCACGATGATTCCGACGCTTGCGATCCTGCGCGCGGGCCATGAAGGGAGTCTGTCGTCGCTGGTCGCGATGGTCTCCACGTCCGACGGCCGTGCGATCGAGGGCGCGTATTTCTGGCTGACCGGCGGCCTTTCGAGCTTTCTCGACAACGCCCCAACCTACCTCGTCTTTTTCAATCTGGCTGGTGGCGACGCGCACGCTCTGATGGGTCCCGGCAGCCTGACGCTGATCGCAATTTCGGCGGGCGCGGTTTTCATGGGCGCCAATAGTTACATCGGCAACGCGCCCAATTTCATGGTGAAGTCGATTTGCGAGGAGCGCGGAATCAAGATGCCGAGTTTTTTCGGCTATCTGCTCTGGTCGGGCGGCATCCTGTTGCCGCTGTTCGGCTTCCTCACCTGGCTCTTCTTCTGATTCGCGGGCTTCAGGGAGTGGCGTATATCAGCGACGAGTCGGCCGCCCGCGCGCTCATCGAGTCGAGCACCCTTGCCTAAAATGCTGGCGGATGATGCTTTTCTGAGCATCACCATTGATTGCCATAAATTTGCGATTTGATCGATTCGTCAAGATTAGCCCGCGCGTCGCTCTGCAAAGTTCAGTCGTCTCACCTGTTTTCGCGCGGAACGCTTGGTCGAGCTGATGGCTGAAGGAACTAGTAACGAGTCGGTACGGGCATTGCTTTGAGCATCGCGCCACGGCGCTCGCTGCTGGGCTTCTGGCGCAATCAATCGATCACAATGGGAGGACACATGCCCGATGGGCGCAAACAGTAAACAGGGTTGGTACTTATTTTTGTTCCTGGTGGGGTTCACCTTCCTGCCAGCCGGTCTCGCCTATCTCGGCCCCATATTCAGTTTGATCGGGCTTGGATGTCTGATCGCATCGTGCGTCGGCTTCTACCAGATAAAACCGCTCGAACATCAAGTTTCGGCCGAGAAGACCAATCCCGTGCCGGTCCAGGCTCCCACCACCGCCAAGCGGGCCGTCTAGGAGAAAGAGAGGAAATGAAACTCGCAGGAATAATCGTGATTCTGCTCGGTTGGATTATCGCCATCATGAGCCTGACGCTCAGCAACACCGGCGTGCAATTGGCCGTTGTGCTGGCGGGATTCATCATCTCGCTAGTCGGGATTATTGGCGTTCTCAATCGCGCGCACCTCGCAGAAGCGATCTGGAAACAGTGACTCGGAGACGCACATCGATGCTCACAAGAATGACCAAACTTCGACGAAAATTCTCAATCGGAGTGGCGGCCCTATGGATCGCCAGCCTCGCGATACCCGCTGGATTGTCGTTCGCGCAACCTGCGCCCGCAGCCTCACCGGCAGCCGCTCCCACTGCCGCGCCGGTACCGATAACCGACGCCGATTTAAAGGCCATCGCGGGTCCATCCAAGGATGATCTTGCTAAAGGCGATCCCAGTGGCGCGCTGATCGGCACAGTCAACGATATCGTGATCGCCGACTCCGCCAAGGGCTTGACGCTGGCTGACCTGGCCAACATGGCCGGGCAAAACCGAATCGCGATCAATTTCGTATGGACCTTGGTGACCGGCTTCCTCGTCATGTTCATGCAGGCTGGGTTCGCCGCAGTCGAGACGGGTCTCTGCCGCGCGAAAAACGCCAACCACACCATGATGATGAACTTCATGGTGTATGGCTTCGGCATGTTCGCATACTGGGTGATGGGCTTCGCGATCCAGCAGGGCGGATGCGCCGGAGTTACCAACCTGGGCGGCCTGAATCCGCTCAACAGCGAGTTTTCGATTACCGGCATCGGCGGCAAGGCCTGGGGTCTGTTCGGCCAAAAGGGATTTTTTCTCTCGGGCTCGACCTACGACGTCGGCGTGATGGTGATGTTCCTGTTCCAGATGGTGTTCATGGACACCGCCGCGACAATCGTTACCGGCGCCGCCGCGGAGCGCTGGAAGTTCGTTGCGTTCGCAATCTCGAGCATGATCCTGGCCGCCATCGTCTATCCGTTGTTCGGCAACTGGGCATGGGGCGGCGGCTGGCTATCCGCGTTGGGTGCGAACTACAAACTCGGCCATGGTTACTGCGACTTCGCCGGGTCTGGAGTCGTTCACGCTGTCGGCGGTTTGACCGCGCTCGCGGTATCGATGATCATCGGTCCTCGGATCGGCAAGTACACTCGCACCGGCAAGCCCAATCCGATGCCGGGCCACGACATCACGATGGTGCTCATCGGATGCTTCATCCTGGCCTTCGGCTGGTTCGGATTTAATCCCGGCAGCACGCTGGGAGCGTCGGGCGCGGGCAACCTGCGCATCAGCTCCGTCGCGGTGAATACGATGATCGCCGGAGCGCTCGGTTCCTTCGGCTCGGTGCTCTACATGTGGATTCGATTCGGCAAGCCCGACGCCTCGATGGGCGGCAACGGTCTGCTGGCAGGTTTGGTCGCGATCACTGCACCGAGCGGATTTGTGAATACCGTTGGCGCGGCAATTATCGGCTTCGCCGCCGGAATGCTGGTCTGCCTGGCCGTCGAGTTCGTCGAACGCGTGATGCGAGTTGACGATCCGGTCGGCGCGATCTCGGTCCACGGCGCTTGTGGCTTGTGGGGCGTAATCTCTGTCGGGCTGTTTGCTGACGGCACCAGTAACTACGGCGGTAGCTGGAACGGCGTGAACGGCGGCGTTACCGGGCTCTTCTACGGCGATCCAAGTCAGCTCGTTGCGCAATTGGTCGGCTGCGCTACCTTGGTCGGCATCATCTTCACGCTCTCCTACGTCTTCAACGTGATCGTTGATGTCATCGTGGGCCAGCGGGTGGCCGCAAACAGCGAACTTGAAGGTCTCGACCTCCCAGAAATGGGCGCACTCGGCTACCCGGAATTTCAGATCGTAACCCCAGGTCTCGGCCGCTCAATCGAGAACGTGGCGGACTAGGAGGAATAGCAGATGGAAGGGCAACTGGTTTTTGGAATCCTGCTGCTGGTGGTGTTCGCCGTCTGGCAGATGGTCAAACCCGGCAAGAGCATATTCGACGAATAGCTGGGTGAGGGCGTAGGATGCAGGCGGAACTGGCAGCGCAGGATCGAATGATGGCTAACAAGCGCCCCACGCCGATCGTCCGTGACGCGGACGCGCTGCTCAGGCGCGGCATGGAAGCGCTCGAATTCGATCGCATCGATGAGGCGGTCGGAGTGCTGCGCCAGGCCGCCGAAATCGCGCCCGATTCGCACGACGTACAACTGATTTACGGCGTCGCGCTGATGCGCGCGATGGAAATGTATCCGGCGATCGCGGCGCTCGAGGCCGCGATCGCCCTCGATCCGCAAAGTTTCTTCGCGCACTTCAGGATCGCCGAGGCCTATATGAGGGTCGGCGTTCCCTCTCGCGCGAAGGAATATCTCGACACCGCGATGCAAATCAGCGTGACGCCCGAGCAACGCAAGATGGTGCGCGAACTGGCCTCGCTCGAAGCCAAGCGGGCGCCGCTCCGTGTGTGGCGTCCCGACTTCGTGGGCCTGCTAAGAAAAAAGGCGCCACCGAAATGACGATGCTAAATTCAGGGGTGCTGCTGGTCGGCGCGACGGTCAGCGCCGCTATCATCATGGTGTTCTTCTTCCACGCACCGATCGCGCCGGTCGCGGTCGGCGCAGTCGCAGCCGCGCTCATAATCATCCGCCGGATGCGCAGCAGTTGAAGTTCATTCGCGCAATAAAAGGAGCCCAATGAAAAAAATCGAAGCGATTATAAAACCCTTTACCCTCGACGCTGTGAAAGAGGAGCTCAGCAAGGCGGGAATCACCGGCCTGACGGCGTACGAGGTGAAGGGCTTTGGCCGGCAAAAGGGGCACACCGAGATGTATCGGGGCTCCGAATACGTCGTCGATTTTCTGCCCAAACTGAAGCTCGAGATCCTGGTGACCGACGCGCAGGTCGATACCGTGGTTGATGCGCTCATACGCAAGGCCAGCACCGGGAAGATCGGCGACGGCAAGATCTTCATTACACAGCTCGCCGACGTCATTCGCATCCGCACCAAGGAGCACGGCGAAAGCGCGATCTAGGCGCCAGCGCCACTTTAGACCCCGCGCGGAGCAAAAGAGAGATAGTTACAACATCGGGACGCGCCGAGACCGAGCATCGCTCGACCACTGGATCATAAGTGTCGGCGTGGCTACTTCTTGGGAGCGACCGCGGCGTGGATCGAGTCGAAGTTGCCGCGCGGATTGCGCTTGGTCGGCAGCGCCGCAACCAACGGAAATAACTCGACCTTGGCGACCTCGAAGATGCGCCGCAGTTCCGCAACTGGATCGCGATGCTCATCGACGCGCAAATCGACCAGCGGATAGTCCTCGGCGCCGAACACCTGCATCGCCGCCGATTGACGGCCGCGCCGATCGCCTCCAGCAGCCTGTCCCGCTTCGAGCGCTCGGAGCAGACGCTCGGCTAGCGATTCCGCGGATGACGCGACGAACGCGTCGGCCATCGCGGCGATCGTCTCTTCGCCCACCAGCATATTTCCCTGCACCGCGTAATCCGCGCCGGTGCGATGACCTTTCCACGGATCGGTCTTCAAGCCGGTGAACGCCGCGCCCGGTCCATTCGCGCCGATCGCGCCGAGTTGCCGGATCGCGTACTCGACATCAGAGCCGAGCGCCTGCTGAATCGCCAGCTCGGCGGAAAGCCCGCTCGCGAGCGCATTGAGCACGCGCGGTCCGAGGTAAGGATTGACCCACGCCTGCGTCGCCACTGCGCCGACGCCCGATCGCACGAACGTGCAGAGGCTGCCGACCGCCGGAACCTTGGTCGAAACCGTGACGCCGAGTTCGCCGGTGCGGGCGCATCGCGCGACGATCGAAAATGTCGTCAGATTCATCGAGTTTCTCCTCTGCATCGGCGCGTGGACGCGATTCCGGTTGATGCAACGTCGAAACTGATGTTAACCGATATCCAAGAGGTAACTGAACATGGCGACGCAAGCTGATCGCGAAGAGATTCTGCGGCTCCATCGCGCGTGGTGGGAATCGAATTTCGATTTCGACATCCCGAAGATGCGATCGGTTTTCGCCGGCGAGCGCTATCTGCAATACAACCTAAACGGCCATCCGTACTATGGGCTCGGTGAGAAGACCAAGCTGTGGGAAGCGCTCAAGGGCAACCTCTCGATTCCCGAGATTTCGGATCCAATCGATCTCAGGCTCGAAATTACCGACGACATGGCATGGCTGGCCTGCGAGAATGTCGTGCGAATCCAGCTCGCAGAGGGAACCGAGGTGCCCGGCGTCCCGCTGACGCCGTACCGCATCCGTTCGACCGAGGTTTACCAGCGCGACGACGGCGCGGGAAATCGCGGGTGGAAGATGTGGCATTTCCACTGCTCGCCGACCGCCGCCGAAAACGAGCCGCGGATGCCATTCGGCGATTCCTTCGCGAGCCGGAAATCGAAATGAATTTTTGCTCGCCCCTTCGAACGCGCGCGCGATGCTCGACCATCGCGTGCCAGTCGGCTTCGCGTCACCCCAGGAAGCTGCCCCTTCGAGGCTCAGGGTAAACTCCACCCGTGAGGGGTTTCGGGGATTTTTTTCATTTAGTTCAGCTTCACCACGCGCAACAGCTTAGCGGGATTTCGGCATCTTGAGGCCGCGCTCCGCGATGATGTTCTTCTGGATGTGCGAGGTGCCGCCGCCGATCACCAGCCCGAGCGAGAACATCCATTCGTACGGCCAGTACGCGTGATCGAGTGCTGATTCCTCATCGCGCGCGAGCATCGAGTAGTCGCCCATCGCTTCCATCGCCGCGGTCGCGAGATCGTGATTGAGTTCGGTGCCGACCAGCTTGTTGATCATCGCTTCGATGCCGGGATTCTTGCCGCGAATCTGATCGGTTAGCTGGCGCAAGGAGTGGAAGCGCATCGCTTCGACGCGAATTTCGAGATCGACCAGGCGCTGGCGAAAAACCGGATCTTCGGTGAGTGGACGTCCGCGCCGCTTGATCGTTTTAGCCAGCGCCAGCAGGCGATTGAAGCGCTGCTCGCTGCCGCTGGCGGAGCCGAGCATGTTGCGCTCGTGAAAGAGCGTGGCGTTGGCGACGATCCATCCTTCGTTGAGCTTGCCGACCAGGTTTTTGCGCGGGACGTGGACGTTGTCGAAAAAAACTTCGTTGAAGCCGCGGTCGCCGGTCATCTGCACTAGCGGGCGCACCGTGATTCCGGGGGAATGCATATCGATCAGGATGTATGAAATCCCGCGATGCTTCGGCGCTTCGGGATCGGTGCGCACCAGGCAGAACATCATGTCGGAATACTGCGCGCCCGAGGTCCAGACTTTCTGCCCGTTGACGACGAATTCATCGCCGACGATTTCCGCGCGCGTGGTGAGCGAGGCGAGGTCGGAGCCCGAGCCGGGCTCGGAATAACCCTGGCACCAGATTTCTTCGGCGGTGAGGATTTTCGGCAGGTAGCGCTGGCGCTGCTCCTCGGTGCCCCACGAGATCAGCGTCGGCCCGAGCATCCCGAGTCCCGAGCCGCCGACCAGGTATGGCGATTTCGCGCGCACCATCTCGTCGTTCACGATCGACTGGCGCACCGGATCCATCGCCTGACCGCCGTATTCCTTCGGCCATGCGAGCGCTATGAATCCCGCCTCGTACAATTTGCGCTGCCACAATTTGGCCTTGTCGAGAAAAGCCTTGTCGTCGCGGCCCTCGCGATCGGCGCTGAGGCCGCTCTTCGGCATGTTCTCTTCGAGCCAGGCGCGAACGCTTTTGCGGTAGGCTTCTTCTTCGGCGGTGAACTGGAGATCCATTTGCAACTCCTGCAGTCGCGCGATGACGGGCGTACTGTGGTCGGGGTTCAGCATAGTCAAATCGCGATGCGCAGGAAAAGCCGAATCGCGCGCGGCGAACTACGTATTGCGATCTCGGGATTGCCGCTTTTCGCCCTCGTTGTTAAAGTTCAATCACACCGCACGAGTCCATGTTAGTGTGCGTGCCGAGGTCACTTAATGGCGACGGTCATCACGAGCGAGTGCATCAATTGCGGGGCGTGCGAGCCCGAATGCCCCAACACCGCGATTTATGGCGGCGGTGTGACATGGGAATTGAATGGCGCGACCAGTCCGGCGATCGCGCAGGATATCTATTA